>JANXXA010000016.1 GCA_025350885.1 Phenylobacterium sp. | reverse complement strand
CGCTGAAGCGGCGGCCTGGGCCTGCGGCGCCGTGGCTCGGGCGTAGGAGATAAAAACGTCGGCCATCGGCTTGGCGACCCACCTCCGTCGCAGCCCAAATCGTAGCGAGACCGGCCATGCGACGGCAAGGAAAAGGTCCGTGGGCGCCGACGCGCGGCGCGCGCTCTCGCCGATATCCGGGACCCGTCTCATCCACTCAGGTTGGGCCAACGTGAGTGGAAATGGCTCTGGCCGAGAGCGGTCTCCGAGATGCGGCCGGGTGGCATCCGATTGCTTGTGCTAAGGGGGGTCGCGTGATTTTCTGAAGTCCAAACGCGCTGCGGCGGGAATGTCTCTGCCTGCTGACAATCGTCGCCTCAGGATTTGGAACCACGTCCCCATGAACCCCATCGTGCTTCTCGGTCTCGTCGTGACGCTGGCGACGGGCATTCCGGTGATGCTGCAACTGCGCAAGAGCCACCCGCGCGGGCTGATCATTCTGTTCTTCACCGAGATGTGGGAGCGGTTCTCCTACTATGGGATGCGCGGCATCCTGATCTTCTATCTGACCCAGCACCTGCTGTTCGACGACAAGACGGCGGGCGCGCAATACGGCTCCTATACGTCGCTGGTCTACCTCCTGCCGCTGCTGGGCGGGATCGTCGCCGACCGGTGGCTGGGCACCCGCAAGGCCGTGGCCTTCGGCGCGCTGCTGCTGGTGGCCGGACACCTGACCATGGCGATCGAAGGCAGCCCGGCGCAACAGACCCTGCACTATGCCGGGAACAGCTATGCGGTGGCCGCGCAGGGCCGCATGGAAAGCCGCCAGGTGCGCCTGATGGTCGCCGGCCAGCCCTATGCCTTCGGCCCGGCGGCCGACGGCGGCCTGGCGATCAAGGACCTGCCGGCCGGCTCGCCTCTACCGTCCGAACTGCCCAAGGGCGCCTATGAGATGACCGCCAAGGTCGACCCCTTCGGCAAGATGGCGTTCTATATCGCGGTCAGCCTGATCATCATGGGCGTCGGCTTCCTCAAGCCCAATATCTCGACCATCGTCGGCCAGCTCTACCCGCAGGGTGATCCCCGGCGTGATTCGGGCTTCACCCTCTACTACTACGGCATCAACCTGGGGGCCTTCTGGGCGTCGGTGCTGTGCGGCCTGGTCGGCCAGACCGTCGGCTGGTGGGCCGGCTTTGGCCTGGCGGGGATCGGCATGGCGGCGGGCTTGGTGGTGTTCACGCTGGGCCGCAAGCATTTGGAGGGCCACGGCGAGCCGCCGGCGCCGGAGGTGCTGAAAGAGACGGTGGTCGGCCCGGTCAATCGCGAATGGACGATCTATGCCCTGGGGCTGCTGGGCGTGATCCCGGTCTATTTCCTGGTGCAGGTGAACCGGATCGTCGGGTTCGGGCTGGAGGCCGCCACGGCCGCGGCCATCGGCTTCATCGCCTGGTTCATGGCGGTCAAGTGCAACCGGGTCGAGCGTCAGCGGATGGGGTTGGCGATGGTGCTGATCTTTGGCGCGGTGGTGTTCTTCACGCTGTTCGAACAGGCGGGTACGTCGCTTAACCTTTTCGCCGCGCGCAACGTCGACCTGATGGGAATATCGGCGGCCCAGACCCAGTCGTTCAACGCCGGTTTCATCCTGATCTTCGCACCGATCCTGGCGGCTATCTGGGCCTGGCTGGCGGCGCGCGGCCGCGACCCGGACCCGACGCTGAAGTTCGGCCTGGGGCTGATTCAGGTTGGCCTAGGCTTCCTGGTAGTGGTCTGGGCTCAGGGCATGGCCGACGCCCAGTTCCGCATGCCGCTGTTCCTTTTGGGCCTGCTCTACCTGCTGCATACCACGGGCGAGCTGTTCCTGTCGCCGGTGGGGCTGTCGGAGATCACCAAGCTGTCGGTGAAATCCATCGTCTCGTTCATGATGGCGGTGTGGTTCCTGGCCTCGTCGATCGCCCAGTTCGTCGGCGGCAAGATAGCCGGCCTGATGGGGACCGAGACGGTGGGCGGCCAGGTGCTCGACGCCCACGCGGCGTTGAAGACCTCGCTGGACGGCTTCAACAAGCTGGGCTGGGCCGGGGTGGGATGCGGGGTGGTGTTCATCGCCCTCAGCTTCCTGATCAAGGGCTGGGCCAATGGCGCCAACGACGCCTCGGGTCACGCCCCGCCTGTGGAATAGCGCCTACGCGCCGAAATCCTTGCGGAATCGGATATAGATCCCGCGTGGGAAGTGGAACTGGCGGTCCTGGATGTCGGGTTTGCCCCCGGCGCTGCGCGGGCCGGGGTAAATTTGCAGGGTGTTGCGCAGCCGGACCTCGGGCGCGGTGACGAGCGGCAGTTCGAGGCGTAGGCTGAGGTCCGGTTTCGGCTTCCATTCGATGTAGGGGCGCACGTAGGTCTGCAGCTTCAATGTCTCGATCAGGTTGAAGCGATAGGCCGTCTGCTGAAAACCGCCATAGACATCGACCCCGAGGTTGAGGTTCTGGCGCGGCAGGTCCTGGCTGAAACTGGCGTTCCATTCGTTGGGCCGGGTGAAGGAGATCGCCCGCTTCTGGCCGGTGGTGGGGTCGGTCACCTCGGTCCAGCGCCGCAGCACCTGACCCTTCAACAGCGCGCCTTTCCAGCCGAACGTGTCGAAGGGAAGGGTGAAATCCAGGATCAGCGCATCCCTCGAGCCCGAGCCGATGTTGGTGGGCCGGTCGAACACGGCGCCGTCCGCCGCGAAGACCGGCCCTCGGTCGATCACGTCGGTGATCCTGAAATGGCGGGCGGTCAGCACCAGGCTGGCGCCTTTCCACAGCTGTTGCTCGATCGCGGCCTCCGCCACCCAGTCCAGTTCCGGGTTGAGGTTGGGATTTCCAGCGGTGACGCCAAGGCCGTTGCTCAGGTTTGACGAGGCGACGAAGGCGTTGAAGTCGAGCTGGCCCACCTCGCGTTCGACTCTCAGCCGTAGCTGTGTGGCCGGGGTCGGCGTCCAGGCGACGGCCAGGCGGGGCTTTGCGTATTGCAGGCTCTTGGCGAGGATCACATCACCCGCCGAAGATATGTCCGAACTCTCGTAGCGGATGGCCCCGTCCAGGGTCCATCGAGCGTTGGGCCGCCACGTCGCCTTGGCGAAGATCTCGCGGCGCTTTTCCTTCACCCGGACGTTGGCGGCCGGCAGGATCTGGTTGACGGCGTCAATCGCAAGGCGTGTCCGGCTGTCGAGCTTGTTGTCGGCGGTCTCGGCTCCGGCTTCCGCTGAAAACTGTTCGGTGAAGCGGTGCTTCACGACGCCACGCACTATGACCTCGCTGCCACCGCGGCTGGAGAGGAAGTCGGTTAGGCCGTCGGCCGTGCTGGACGTAGAGTCCACGTCGCGGTCGCGGGTTGTGCGCAGGACCACCAGCTCAAGGCTCGTGGCGGTCCTGATGTCGCGGCTGAAGCGGCCCCCGAGCTCGGTGTCGTCGGTCCGCTGGCGGAACCCGAAGGTCCTGATCTCAAGCCTCGGCGCGGTGACCCGATCCAGTTCCGGCTCGGTGAACACCTCGTGAGCGAGGCGACTGTTGAGCCGCAACCTACCGCCCAGCAGGGGCGTCTCGAACGCGCCTGTGGCGATGTCGGCATTTTCCTGGCCCTTGGCGTCCAACAGCGACGCCTGCGTCGGCCGGCCATCGGCGAAGATCACCACGCCGCGACCGGTGCTCGCTCCATCGTCTGGGCTGGTCGCGAAACGCAGGCTCGCCTCCCAGGCGCCATCGCCCAACCGGCCAGAGGCCTCCGCCCGCAGGGTCGGAAACTCACGGTCGTCGCCCGTGTGAAAGTTACCCACCGCCAACAGGCCGCGCGCGCCTCCGCCCGTCTCCTGGATGACGTTGGCGATGACCGTCTTGCCCTGCATGTCGATCCCTGGCGCGCCGCCGCGGATGACGTCGATGCGCTGAACCCTGGAGGCCGGGATTCGCTGCAGCACCTGGTCCACGGAATCGGCTTTCGACGAGGGCCGCTGGCCGTCGATCAGCACATTGCCCGCCGCGCCTTCGAAGCCGCGGACGGTCGAGCCTGTGTCGAGGTTGAATCCGGGGATGCGGCCGATCATGTCCAACGCGCTCGCCGGATTCTGGGCCGCGAAAAAAGCTGGGAGATAGCTGGTGACGGCCTGCTGCGCGGGTGGCGGCGGGACGGCGGCAATGGCGGCGGCCTGCACGAGAACGAAAAGCAAAATGCGGCCCCGACCCTCGAAATGGCTGGCAACTGACCTGAGCCGGTGTTCAGGCGCCAGTTAAATCGAGCTAATGTGCAGCGGCTTGTCGCGACGCCGCCGATACCCGGGTCCACAATTGGCGACATGGCAATTTGCTGAAACCATGCCGATCGCCCCTCGACCCGCCCCTTTGAACCCGGAAATGCCAGCATGCCGACCTATGCCTTTGTCACGCTCGACGTGTTCACCAACCGCCGGTTCGGCGGCAACCCGCTGGCGGTGTTTCCAGACGCGCGGGGGATGTCGGCGGCTGAGATGCAGGCCCTGGCCGCCGAGTTCAATCTGTCGGAAACCACCTTCGTCCTGCCGCCCACAGACCCGGCCAACACCGCTCGGGTGCGGATCTTCAACCCGACCGCCGAGATGCCCTTCGCCGGCCACCCCAACGTCGGCACGGGCTATGTGCTGGCGAGCCAGGGACGGGATCAGGGCGGGGTGCTGGTGTTCGAGGAACCCGCCGGGCTGGTCGAGGTTCGGGTGGCCCGCGACGCCGGCGGGGAGCCTACCGGGGCGGTGATCGATGCGCCGCGGACGCTGGCTCTGGGCCCGCAGCTGACGCCGACCCAGGCGGCGGCCTGCGCCGGGCTTGCCGCCGGCGATGTTGTGACCACGGCCCACCCGCCGGTGCAGGCGTCGGTCGGGATCGATTTCTTCTTCGCCCAGGTGACGCCCGACGCGCTGGTCCGGGCCGGCCCTGACCTGGCCGGGTTCCGCCGGGTGGCCGCCGAGACCGGCTGCGACAGCCAGCGCCTGTCGCTGTTCGTCTATGCCCCCGATCCCGATGGCCGGACGGTGCGGGCGCGGATGTTCGCGCCGCTCTCGGGCACCTACGAGGACGCAGCCACCGGCAGCGCCAGCGCCACCCTGGGCGCCCTGCTGCTCTCGCTGGGGGCGCAGGACGCAGCGGACTTCGAGATCATCCAGGGCGTGGAAATGGGTCGTCCAAGCCGGCTCCACGTCAACGCCCGGCGGACGCTCGACGGCATCCGCGCCTCGGTGGGCGGCAGCTGCGTGCCGGTGATGCGGGGCGAGGTGACGCTTTAGAGGCTGGTGCCGCCGACCGTCAGTCCGGTGATCTTCAGCGACGGCTGGCCGACGCCCACCGGCACGCTCTGGCCGGCCTTGCCGCAGACCCCGACGCCGGGGTCGAACCCGAAGTCGTCGCCGATCATCGTCACCCGGGTCAGGGCCGAGGGGCCATCGCCGATCAGCGTCGCACCCTTCACCGGCGCCGTGACCTTGCCGTCCTCGATCAGATAGGCCTCGGTGCACTGGAAGACGAACTTGCCGTTGGTGATGTCCACCTGGCCGCCGCCGAAGTTGGCGCAGTAGAGGCCGCGTTTGGTCGAGGCGATCATCGCCTCACGGGTGTCGGATCCAGACATCATCGCGGTGTTGGTCATGCGCGGCATGGGCAGGTGCGCGTAGGACTGGCGCCGTCCGTTACCGGTGGCCTCCAGGCCCATCAGTCGCGCGCTCATCCGGTCGTGCATATAGCCCACCAGGATGCCGTCCTCGATCAGGATGGTCCGGCCGGTCGGCGTGCCTTCGTCATCGACGGTGAGCGAGCCCCGGCGGCCCTGGATCGCCCCATCATCGAACACCGTGACGCCCGGCGCGGCGACCCGCTCGCCGATCCGCCCGGAGAAGGCCGAGGTGCCCTTGCGGTTGAAGTCGCCCTCCAGCCCGTGGCCGACCGCCTCGTGCAGCAGCACCCCGTTCCAGCCGGGGCCCAGCACCACGTCCATCTCTCCAGCCGGGCAGGGGACGGCGTCGAGATTGACCAGCGCTTGGCGCAGAGCCTCGTCGACCTGTTCGCGCCAGGCGTCGGGGGTAAGCCAGGCCTCGAAGCCGGCGCGGCCGCCGGCGCCGGAATAGCCGCTCTCGCGCCTGCCATCGCCCTCGACGGTGATCTGCACATTGATCCGCGCCAGCGGTCGGATGTCGCGGATCAGCCGGCCGTCGGCGCGCAGGATCTCGATCGTCCGCCGTTCGCCGGCCAGCGAAGCCATCACCTGGACCACGCGCGGATCGCGCTCGCGCGCCCAGGCGTCGATCTCCTGCAGCAGCGCCACCTTTTCGGCGAAGCCGGGGGACTCCAGCGGGTTCTCTTCGCCGTACAGCTTGGCGTTGGTGGGTCTGGGCCCCTCGGCGGCGACGCCGGCGTAGCCGCGTTTGGCCAGCGCCGCCGAGGCGCCGGCGCGGCCGATGGCGGCCTCGGAGATCTCGCTGGCGTGGGCGTAGCCCGCCGTCTCGCCCGCCACCACCCGAAGGCCGAAGCCCTCGGTGGCGTCGAAGGCCGCCGATTTCAGCCGGCCATCGTCGAACAGGAACGATTCGCTCTCGGAACGCTCGACGAAAAGCTCCCCGTCGTCGGCGCCGGCCAGCGCCTCGCCAAGGATGAGTTCAGCGCGCCGGGGATCGACGCCGGCGGAGTCAAGGATCGAAGGAGCAGGTGTGTGGGCGTTCATTGGCTGAAGATAGGGGCGCGGAGGCCGCGCGTCACCCGTTCAGGTGGATTCCCAAATTCAATCCCGACTGTTCCGAATGACGGTGCGGGTGGCGTCACGCACGCGTGCGAAGTCAGCACCGGAGCCCTTCTTTTCCACAGGCCGCAGGATGAACTGGCCGGTCACCATGCTGCGACCGAGCCGCAGCGTCCGCAGGGACCCGTTCGCGGCGCTCTTCCCGGGTGAATTCGACATGCTGATAGGGTGATATCGAATGCGTGGCTCTGCAAGGGGGTGGCTGGCTCGCCCACCGTCACCCGCTGTTGCGTCCGCGAAGCCGATCGTGGCTCTGCGGCGTCTCCAGCCAGGCCGACGGTGCGCGCGGCAGGAGGTTCACCAGGGCGCTGACGGTCCGGCGTCTTTCGCGGCCGTCGTCGGAGCTCAGATGCATGGAGAAACCTTTGCAGGTGACTGAGCGACTGGGAGCTGAAATCACAAGCCCTGTCACGCCATGGGACGGGCGTCGCCTGACGCCTTGGCAAGCCCAAGGGATGCGCGTATGCACCCGCGATGAGGGGTTCAGGCGGCATCCGTGCGCGGCCTGCGCGCTTCTGTAAAGTCGGCCGGATCGTCAGATTCGCGCGGCGTGATCGACAAGCCAGACCGAGGGGATATGACGTCTAGGTTTCAGAGTATGCGGTCTTGGGCGACGGTGATCGCCACTGGCGCGGCGGCGGGACTGGGAACGGCGCTTTGGAGCGGCAAGGCCCTCGCCGAGGAATTGGTGGGCCAGCCCACCGACGGCGCGATCGGCTTTCAGCCCGGGGTGACCCCGCTGCGGGACGACGCGATTTTCTTCCACAACGCGATCCTGATGCCGATCATCACGGTGATCACGCTGTTCGTGCTGGCGCTGCTGCTCTGGTGCGTGTTCCGCTTCAACAAGCGGTCGAACCCGGTGCCGGCGACCTGGAGCCACAACACCAAGATCGAGATCGCCTGGACGCTGATCCCGGTGCTGATCCTGGTGGTGATCGCGGTGTTTTCGTTCCGCCTGCTGTTTGAATACCACGACATGCCCAAGCCCTACATGACGGTGAAGGCCACCGGCTATCAGTGGTATTGGGGTTACGAATACCCGGACAAGAAGATCCCCGAATTCATCTCCAACATTCTTCCCGAGGACAAGGCCAAGGCCAAGGGCGTCCCCTATAAGCTGGCCGCCACGACCCCGCTGGTGGTCCCGGTCAACCAGGTTGTCCGCGTGCTGGTCACCGGCGCCGACGTGATCCACGCCTTCGCCGTGCCGGCCTTCGGGATCATCACCGATGCGGTCCCCGGACGGGTCAACGAGACCTGGTTCAAGGTCGACCGGATCGGCACCTTCTACGGCAGCTGCCGCGAGCTCTGTGGCGTCGATCACGCCTTCATGCCGATCGAGGTCAAGGTGGTCAGTCAGGCTGACTTCGACGCCTGGGTCGCCTCGAAGGCCAAGCCCGAGCCGGCTCCCGCTCCAACTGCCGCCGCCGCTCCAGCTGTCGCCGGGGCGCCAGCCGCGGCCGCCGCCCCGCCCAATCCGGCCGCGCCCGCGGTCGCCACGCCTGCGCCCAAGGCGCCGGCCAAGCCTTGATCCTGGGACCTGAGTAAGATGGCCTACGGCGCAAAGACCCACGACGACAGCCAAGACGGTCATGATGGGCATGACCACAAGCCGGGCTTCCTGGTCCGCTGGCTGTTCTCCACCAACCACAAGGACATCGGCACGCTCTACATCCTGTTCGCCATCATGGCGGGCCTGGTAGGGGGCGCTCTGTCGGGCCTGATCCGCTGGGAGCTCTATGAGCCCGGCATTCAGATCTTCCAGCCCAACAGCTGGGCGGCGCAGATCGGCATCATCGAGGGCTCCAAGCACGGCTACAACGCCGTGGTCACCGCCCACGCCCTGATCATGATCTTCTTCATGGTCATGCCGGCGATGATCGGCGGGTTCGGCAA
>JANXXA010000589.1 GCA_025350885.1 Phenylobacterium sp. | reverse complement strand
CCAAGGCCGGCGCCGCTTTCCTGTTCTGTCTGTGGCCGGCGATCGCGGTTACCGGCTGGCAGGGGTGGTTGGGGCTTGGCGCGGTGCTGGTGGGGCTAAGCCGCCTGGAGCAGGTGATGCTCATCGCGCGTGGCGGGCGCGACCTGAATGCACGGCACGGCTTCGTGCGGCTGCCGTAGCGCGTGCAGGCGCCGCATCGCGATGTCGCAGGCGCGTGAGGTAAACGAGCTTCGGCGACGTCATTGTTGCGCGGGGCGCGCGCGCTTCTGGAATGAGCAACAGCGATGCCCTGTGTGCGTGATCTTAATACTGCGATCCCACGGCCCGATTTCATCGATTCGGCGTCAGAGCCCGGGTCCGCACCAATTTGCCAGACCGAAGGGCGCATCTAATTTGCTTCGACTTCCCTTCGACGCAATTCTCGCCATAAGGCGTAAGCTGAAGCTTCGGTCCGGAAAATTTCCCCAGAGTCCATCGCCGTCAAGATCACGACCTCAGACATTTCGGAGTCCATAGATGTACGACGCGCCTGCCCCGACGATCAGCGAGACGGAGCTCCGTGAACTGGAGGCCGAGTATTGCTCATGGGGGGACACGGTCCACTATCTGGACCACCCGAAGTTCTTTGAAACCTGCGAAGGCTCGTACATGTACGACGCCCAGGGCCGGGCCTTCCTGGACCTGCAGATGTGGTATTCGACGGTCAACTTCGGCTATCGCAACCCGCGCCTGAACGCCGTCGCCCATCGCCAGCTTGATCGCCTGCCACAGGTCGCCTCGCAGCATCTGCATCGCGAAAAGGTCGAACTGGCCGCCCTGATCGCCCGCGACGCTCAAGCGAAATTCGGCGCCAAGGGCCGCGTGCATTTCAACGTCGGCGGCGCCCAAGCCGTCGAAGACAGCCTGAAGCTGGTGCGCAACGCATCGAACGGCAAAAGCCTGATGTTCGCCTTCCAGGGCGGCTATCACGGCCGCACCCTGGGCGCCTCGGCGATCACCTCGTCCTATCGCTATCGCCGGCGCTTCGGCCACTTCGGCGAGCGCGCCCATTTCGTCGAGTTCCCCTACCACTTCCGCGGCCCCAAGGGGATGAGCAAGGAGGAGTACGGCTCCCATTGCGTGCGCAACTTCGAACGGCTGTTCGACAGCGAATTCAACGGCGTACTCGACCAGAAAGCCGGTGAGGCGGAGTATGCGGCGTTCTATGTCGAGCCGATCCAAGGCACCGGCGGCTATGTGATCCCGCCAAAGAATTTCTTCATCGAGCTGAAAAAGGTTCTCGACCGCTACGGCATCCTGCTGGTGGTCGATGAGGTGCAGATGGGCATCTACCGGACCGGCAAGCTGTGGTCGATCGAGCACTTCGGCGTGCAGCCCGATGTGCTGGTGTTCGGCAAGTCGGTGACCAATGGGCTGAACCCGCTGTCCGGCATCTGGGCCAAGGAGGCGCTGATCAACCCGAGCGTCTTTCCACCCGGCTCGACCCATTCGACCTTCAACGCCAATCCGATGGGCACGGCGGTGGCGCTGGAGACCCTGCGGATGGCCATGGAGGGCGACTACGAGCGCAGTGTCGCCGAGAAGGGGGCCTATTTCCTGGCCGGCCTGAAGGATCTGCAGAGCCGTTGGCCGCAGCTGGGCGAGGTCGATGGCCTGGGCCTGGCGTTGCGCGCCGAGATCTGCCAGTCCGACAGCTACACCCCCGACAAGCCGCTGCTGGACCGCATGGTGGCCGAGGGCTTGAAAGGCGACCTGGAGGTCGGCGGCGGGACGATGGGGCTGATCCTCAACGTTGGCGGCTACCACAAAAACGTCATCACCCTGGCGCCGTCGCTGGACATCACCACCGAGGAGATCGACCTGGCGCTGAAGCTGCTCGACGCGCTGCTGCGGCGCTGCGTCGACAACTGAGCGGCTGGCATGCGCGCGGCGCTTCTCCACCTCGATGCGGCGCTGGATCGCCAGGACGTGCTCGCCGCGCGGGTGGGCGAGCACGGCGGCCCGGTGGTGGACGCTCGCGATCTGGGTCCGGCCTTGCGGCTGTGGAGCCGACCGGCGGCGCTTGAGCAGCTTCGGGCGCGGCTGCGCCGGGACCTGCCGGTGGCCGCCGGGCCGGCGCTGATCTTCTCCGGGTCCGGTGATTTCCATCACGTCACGCCGATCCTGCTGGAGCGGGCGATCGATGTCGCCGGCTGTGCGGCGGTGACGGTTGTGCATTTCGACAACCATCCCGACTGGGTGCGGTTCGCCAATGGCGCCCATTGCGGCTCCTGGGTCGGGCGCGCCGCGCGCCTGCCGGGGGTGGCCAGGGTGGTGACCGTCGGCGTCTGCAGCCCCGACATCCGCCGACCGGACGCGCGGCGCGCCGATCTGGACCTGCTGGTCGAGGGCCGGCTCGAACTCTACGCCTACGCCGCGCCGGACGGCGGTGACGCCGTGCAGCTGTGCGGTCGTGGCTGGCCCACCATCGCGGCCATGGGTGAGGCCGACTTCGCCGCCTTCCTGCCCGGACGCATTGCGACCGAGGCGGTCTATGTGACCATCGACAAAGACGTGCTGCGCGCCGACGACGCGGCGACCAACTGGGACCAGGGCCGCACCAGCCTAGCCTTGCTCAAGACCTTGCTGGCCCCCCTGCTGGCGGAGCACCGCCTGATCGGCGCCGACGTGGTCGGCGACTGGTCGCCGGCGGTCTATGGCGGCGGCGTGGTGGCGGGCTTGATGAAGCGCGGCGAGGCGCTGCTCGACCAGCCGTGGTCGCGCCCGCCGGCCCGGACCCGCGTCGCGAACGAGTTGGTCAATCTGGAACTTCTTGAGCTCATCGGCGGCAGCGCGTGATGACCCTGGCAACCCCCGCCCAGGTGAAGGACCGCAGCTTCCGGGTTCGCGGCGACGGGCGGCGAGGGGTCCTGCTGCTGCATGGCCTGACCGGCGCGCCGGCGGAGATGAAGGCTGTCGGCCGCGTGCTGCACCGCCAGGGCTTCGGCCTCTACGCCCCGCTGCTCGCCGGCCATGGCGGGACCGAGGCCGACCTGCTGAAGACCGGCTGGCGAGACTGGGTCGCCTCCGCCCGCGCGGCCTATCTGGACTACGCCAGTGAGGTCGACGAGGTCTATGTGGCCGGGATCTGCGCCGGGGGGGCGATCGGGCTGGCGCTGTGCGCGGAGTTCCCGCGGATCCGCGGCGCGGCGGTCTATTCCATGCTCTTCGAGTACGATGGCTGGAACATGCCGAAGATAACCCTGGGCGCGCCGGTCATCCAGGCGGTAGCCAACCTGCCGCTTGTCCGGCGATTGAGCTTCACCCAGCCGCACCCCTATGGCCTGAAGGACGCCCGCCTGCGGGACCTGGCGGCGCGGGCGCTGCAGTCGATGATTCCGGGCGCGCTGGACCGGATGCCGCTGGGGGCGATGCATCAGCTTTACCGACTGGCGCGCCACGTGGAGCAGGTCGCCGCGCGGGTGAGCGCGCCGGTGCTGATCGTCCATGCGG
>JANXXA010000112.1 GCA_025350885.1 Phenylobacterium sp. | reverse complement strand
CCTTCATCGGCCAGTTCTACGATGACCGGCCGATCCCCAGGCTGATCCTCACCAATATCGAGCCGGCCGAGCGCGAGCTGCTGGCCGAGGCCTTCGCGCTGAAGGGCGGCCGCAAGGTGGAGATCAACCGCCCGCAGCGCGGCGAGAAGCGCCAGCTGGTCGAGCACGCCTTCCTCAACGCCCGCGAGGCGCTCGGCCGGAAGATGGCCGAGAGCTCGGCCCAGTCGAAGCTGCTGGCCGGGGTCTGCGACGCCTTTGGCCTCGACGCCCCGCCGGAACGGATCGAGGTCTATGACAACAGCCACATCTCAGGCACCAACGCCGTCGGCGGGATGATCGTCGCCGGCCCTGACGGCTTCCAGAAATCCCAGTACCGAAAGTTCAACATCAAGGGGACCGACATCACGCCTGGCGACGACTTTGGGATGATGAAGGAGGTGCTGAAGCGCCGCTTCGCCCGCCTGGTCAAGGAAGAGGCCGAGGGCGAGGCCGCGCCCCGCCCGGACCTGGTGCTGATCGACGGCGGCATGGGCCAGATCGCCGCGGTAATGGAGGTCATGGCCGACCTGGGCGTCGACGATATCGCCGTGGTCGGTGTCGCCAAGGGCCCTGACCGCGACGCCGGCCTCGAACGCTTCTTCATCCCCGGCAAACCCTACTTCATGCTCGAGCCCAAGAGCCCGGTCCTCTACTACCTCCAACGCCTGCGCGACGAAGCCCACCGCTTCGCCATCGGCACCCACCGCGCCAAGCGCAGCGCCGAGATGAAGAAGAACCCGCTGGACGAGATCGAAGGCGTCGGCCCGAGCCGCAAGCGCGCGCTGCTGCACGCGTTCGGCTCGGCGCGCGGGGTCAGCCGGGCCAGCGTCGATGACCTGGCCAAGGTCGAAGGCGTCAGCGCGCCGCTGGCCGAGCGGATCTACGGGTATTTCCGGAAGGGGTGACGAGATCCTCCCCCAGGCCGGAGGCCGATTGAGGGGGAGGTGGCTCGCGGCGCAGCCGCGAGACGGAGGGGGTTCCAGCCCACTCCGCGTTCAGCGTGAACGCTTCAAGGCCGCTGTTCGAGATACCCCAGGATCGTCCGCACCGCGTCGTCGACGTCTTCGAGGATCAGGGAGGCCGAGATCCGCAGCGTCGAAATTCCCTGCGCCGCCAGCCATCCATCCCGCCGCTCGTCGCGCCCCGGCCGATCCCCGAAGCCGTGGCTCGATCCATCCACCTCCACCGCGAGCTTTTCCGCGTCGCAATAGAAGTCGAGAACGTAGGCTCCGACCGGATGTTGCTTGCGGAAATGCAGGCCGTTGACCTGCCGTCCCTTGATCGCCTTCCACAGCAACACCTCCGGCAGGCTCAGCGCCCGCCGCAGCGTCCTGGCGCGATCCTTGGTGACGCGGGAGCCGTCCATGCGCACAGCCTAACAAACCTCGGCCGCGTCCGACCAGATCCTCCCCCAGGGCGAAGCTCGATTGAGGGGGAGGTGGCGCGCGGCGCCGCCGCGCGACGGAGGGGGTTCCAGCCCATCGCAGTTTGATCTCTAGCCCCCCGGCCCGACAACAGACGGCGACCGCCCCCGGCGACGTGGGTTTGAACCCCCTCCGTCTTGCCGCTGTCGCGCCAAGCCACCTCCCCCTCAATCGGCCTTCGGCCTGGGGGAGGATCTGGAGCCGCCGTCCACCTCAGTTCACCGCCCGCCCGTGCCCCGCCCAGAACGGCGCGCGCAGGTCGCGCTTCAGCACCTTGCCGGCGCCGGAGAGCGGCAGGGGCTCGGTGCGCAGCGTCAGGCCGCGGGGGTGTTTGTAGTTGGCGATCAGCGGGGCGCAGTGGGCGGTCAGGTCGGCCACCGTCAGGGTCTGGCCGGGGCGCGCGACCACGACGGCGTGGACCGCCTCGCCCCACCGCTCGTCCGGGACACCGATCACCGCCACCTCGGCGACGGCGGGGTGGGTGGAGATCGCGCTCTCGACCTCGGCGGTGAACACGTTCTCGCCGCCGGTGACGATCATGTCCTTCATCCGGTCGACGATGAAGAGGAAGCCGTCGTCGTCGCGATAGGCCCCGTCGCCGGTGCGCACCCAGCCGTCCTGCAGGGTCGCCGCGGTCTGCTCATCCAGCCGCCAGTAGCCGTGCATGACGCCCGGGCTGCGGGCGAGGATTTCACCCACAGCGCCGGGGGCGACGTCGCCGCCGGCCTCGTCGACGATGCGGATCTCGCAGCCGGGCGCCGGGCGTCCCGCCGAGGCCAGCCTGGCCGCGCGCGGGCCCTCCAGCACATGGTGGCGCGGCGCCAGCACGGTGACGATGGGGGCCATCTCGGTCTGGCCGTAGATCTGGGTGAAGCCGATGTGCGGCAGCTTTGCCATCGCCTCGGCCAGCGTGCCCCGGGGCATGGGCGAGCCGCCATAGCCGACGGTGCGCAGCGAAGCCAGCCGCTCGGGCGCGAAGTTCGGGTGCGCCAGCAGCATGGCGATCATCGTCGGCACCATGACGGTGTGGGTCACCCCGTGCCGCTCGATGGCGGCCATCGCCGCCTCGGGCTCGAAGCGCGGCACATAGACGTGGGTCGCCCCCACCATCGAGCAAGCCCCGCCCAGGCAGCCGTCGGCCATGTGGAACATCGGCGCGGCGTGCAGGATCACGTCGTCGGGTTCGATCCCCAGAGCCTTCGAGCCGATCAGGTTGTTGTACCAGAGCGCCCGGTGGGAGATCATCACGCCCTTGGGAAAGCCGGTGGTGCCGCCGGTATAGTAGAGGCCCGCCAGGTCCTCGCCGCCGGCCTCGACGTCTGGGCGCGGCGCGCTGGCCGCGATCAGGTCCTCGTAGGACCCCATGCCGTCCGGCGCCGCGCCGTCATCGCAGAACACCAGATGCCGCACGCCGGGCGCGGCCGCCCGGATCGCCGGAACCAGCCCGGTGAACGCCAGATCGACGAACAGCACCGCCGACTGGGAATTTTCCAGCGAATAGGCGTTCTCCGCGGCCGTCCAGCGGACGTTCATCGGCACGACCACGGCGCCCAGCCACCAGACGGCCGACAGAAACTCGGTGTAGCGGTCGCCATTGAGCGCCAGGATCGCCACCCGGTCGCCCTTGCCCACGCCCAGCGCGGCCAGGCCGCTGGCCAGCCGCG
>JANXXA010000572.1 GCA_025350885.1 Phenylobacterium sp. | reverse complement strand
CTTGTCGTCATAGAACTGGCCGAGGAAGGCTTCCATGACCTCGGTGTCCCCGTCGGTCTTGTCGACCCTGGGGAAATAGGCGCGGTTGCCCCAGTTCTGCCCTGCCCGGAAAAAGAACACCTGGACGCAGGCCTGGCCCCCCTCGGCGAAGAGCGCGAAGACGTCGGCCTCGTCGAGGGTCTCGGGGTTGATCTGCTGTTCCTGGGCGATCGAGGCGAGCGCCCGGATGCGGTCGCGCAGGCGCGCGGCGCGCTCGAATTCCATGTCGTCGGAGCAGGCCTGCATTTCGTCGGACATGGTCTGCATCACCGCCCGGCTCTTGCCGCGCAGGAAGGCCTCGGCCTGGCCGACCAGCGCGGCGTAGTCGTCGAGCCCGATCAGGCCGGTGCAGGGCGCGGCGCAGCGGCGGATCTGGTGCAGCATGCAGGGCCGGGAGCGGCTTTCGTAGACACTGTCGGAACAGGACCTGAGCAGGAACGCCTTCTGCAGGGTGTTGAGCGTGCGGTTGACCGCGCCGGCGCTGGCGAAGGGGCCGAAATAGTCGCCCTTGATGGTGTGGGCGCCGCGGTGTTTGCGCAGCTGGGCGGCGGGGTGCTCGCGGCGGATGACGATCTCGGGGAACGACTTGTCGTCGCGCAAGAGGACATTGAAGCGCGGCTTCAGCTGTTTGATCCGGTTGATCTCGAGCAGCAGGGCGTCGGTCTCGGTGCGGGTGGTGACGAACTCCATCGACCGCGTCAGATCGACCATGTGGGCGATACGCTGGGTGTGGAAGCGCCCTTGCGCGTACTGGATCACCCGCTTTTTCAGGGACCGCGCCTTGCCGACGTAGAGCACCTCGCCGCCCTCGCCCATCATCCGATAGACCCCCGGCCGGTCGGGCAGGCGCTTGACCTCGTCCTTGATGAGCGCCGCGCCCTGCAGGGGCGCCTCGGCGATATCGGTGGGCATGGCGCCAGATATAGGCGAGTCCCGCGCCGCGTGCAGCGTCAGGCGGCGACGTCAGACCTCGGCGGAACCGGCGGCCAGCGCCGCCAGGGCGCCGCCGATGATCCGCGCGCAGATCTCCTCGGCCTCGTCGAGGCCAAGCGATCGTTCGGCCACCCGCTGGCCGGCCCGACCGGTCACCGCCATCAGCAGGTCGACAGCGGAGATGGCCATCGGCAGGGACAGGCCATACTCGCGTCGGGTCAGCCGGACAAAATAGCGGATCGTGCGGTCGCGCTCAGCGCGGTTGTCGGCCTCCATCAGTCCGGCCACCGAGGGATCGTCCAGCAGCGGCGCGATCAGCGCGCCCCGGTCGCGCATCTGCTCAAGATAGAGCCGGGTGGTGCGGCGGATGACTTCGCCGAAGGTCGTGGCCTTCAGCGCCGTGCTCATGCCGCGATCACGAAGCTCGGCCTGCTCGCGGCGCAGCAGGGCGGCCAGCAGGGCGTCGCGGCTGGGGAAATAGGCATAGAGCAGCCCCTTGCTGATCCCGGCGTCGCGGGCCAGCCGCTCCATGCCAAAGGCCGACAGCCCCAGGTCGAGGATCAGCCGCGCGGCGGCGTCGAGGATCTGGTCGCGGCGGACCTGTGGCGACAGGCGGGTGCGGCGGCGCGCGGCGGGGGGCGCTGGCGCGGTCAAGTCTGGCGCCAGGCGGCCAGGCCCCCGGGAGGCAGCACCTCGCCGCCCATCAGGTACCCCATGCCGGGGGGCGCCGGGGTCGCGCGGGGCTCAGGCGCGAAGTTGAAGGCGAAGGTGACCCCGTCGCGGCGGCGCAGCCGCACGCCCTGGGCCAGGTCGGTGAGCGGGACGCCGGCCTCCCGCGCCAGGGTCTCGATCACCGCGTCCAGCAGCTCCGGCTGCGGCCAGGTCGCGAGATAGTTCAAGCGCCCTTGCGCGACCCACGCCGCCCCACCGTCGGTGAAGCTGGCGCGAGGCGCCAGCGCGGTCTCCAGAGTCTCACGCCACAGCCGCGCGGCGAACGTCCGGCCCTCGAACGCGACCGCCGGTCCTGCGCCCGGCCGCAGGCTCTCCACCCGCGTGACCTTGATCGCCAGCCCGGCCTGCAACGGCCCGGGCGGCAGCTCGGCCGGGATGTGGCCCTCGGGGGTGCGCGAGCCGGTGCGCGGGCCGAACAGCACCACGGCGCCCGACGCCTGTAGGGCCTCAAGCGTCGCCGTCTGCAGCATCGGCAGAGTGGGGCAGACCACCAGCCCGTATCCGGTGAAGTCGGCGTCGGGCGGCAGGATATCGACGTCCAGGCCGCGCCTGCGCAGCGCCTCGTAAAACTCGAACGCCAGCCTCAGGCCGTCGAACCCGTGGCCCTGCGGCTGGATCTTCAGATGCCAGTCGGCCTCGTAGCTGAACACCAGCGCCACGGGCGCGCGACGGCAGGGCGCCAGCGGACCCAGGGCCTCGATCTCGCGGGCCACCTGGCGCGCCTCCCCGCCGCCCTGGTCCTCCACGCGGTCGGGGCGGTTGAGGCCCGCGTGCAGCTGTTCCTGGCCGAAGGGCGCCTGGCGCCAGCGGAAATAGCTGACCACTTCGGCGCCGTGGGCGAAGGCCTCCCAGCTCCAGGTGCGCACCACGCCGGGCAGCGGCGCCGGATTGAACCGCGCCCAGTTCACCGGTCCCGGCTGCTGCTCCATCACCCACCAGCGGCCCCGTCCGCACCCCCGGTAGAGGTCGTGATGGAAGGCCGCGATGTCCGGATGGCCCTGGCGCAGGTAGGCCAGCTTTTCCGCATCGCTGAACCAGAACTGCTCGAGGAAGCCCAAGGGGTAACTGTCCCAGCTGGCGACATCGAGGTCGCGGGCCACGGCGAAATGGTCGAACTCGGTATAGAAGCCCATGAAATTGTGGGTGATGTCGCGGCCGGGCGACAGGCGCCGCAGGATGTCGGTCTGCAGCCGATTGAAGCCCGCCACCTCGTCCGACGCAAAGCGGTTGTAATCGAGCCGGTGGCTGGGATTGGCCTCGGTGACCGTCAGGTTCGGCGGATCGATCTCCTCGAACGCCCGGTATTCCTGCGACCAGAACACCGCGCCCCAGGCCCGGTTGAGCGCCTCGATCGACTGATAACGCTGGGCCAGCCAGGTGCGGAACCGGCGCGCCGCGTTGCGCGAATAGCTGATCGTGGTGTCGTGGCAGCCGTACTCGTTGTCGGTCTGCCAGGCGCCGACCGCGCGATGGCGGCCATAGCGGGCCGCCACGGCCTGGGTGATCCGCGCACATTCGGCCCGATAGTCCTCGCTGGAAAAGCAATAGTGCCGGCGCGAACCGAACCCCCGTGGCCGGCCCTGCGCGTCCACCGCGAGCATGTCCGGGTGGGCGTCGACCAGCCATTTCGGCGGGGTGGCGGTGGGGGTGCACATGACGATCGTCAGGCCGGCGGCGGCCAGGGTCTCGACCGCCCGGTCCAGCCAGTCCCAGTCGAACCGCCGCGGCTCCGGCTCGATCCGGCTCCAGGCGAACTCGCCGATCCGCACCCAGGTCAGGCCCATCTGCGCCATCCGCCGCGCGTCGTCCGCCCAGTCGGCTTGGGGCCAGTGCTCGGGGTAGTAGCAGACGCCCAGCTTCATGCCGGCTCGCGCGCCAAATCGATCACGTTCCGCCTCCGCACCGCGCTGTCCGCTTCAGCTCCAGAGCGAAGATGAAGCCTTGAGCAAACGCGACATCATCAACAGCTGCGCCACCGGCCGACCGTCGGCGGCATCCTTCAGCGTGCTCTCGAACCAGACCACCTCGGTCTTGGGCGACTCGCCCAGCGCCAAGACGCGCCCGTCCGCCAGATAGTCATGATCGACGAAGACCGGGCCGTCGAGGAACTGCAGCTCGATCGCCCCGAACATGCCGACAAACGGGCCGTCAGTGCGAAACAGCGGCCCTTCGACGGCGCGCAGGGCGTCGATGGCGATGGCCGGCGCCGCGACGACCTGGCCATGGACGGAAGCGTCGGCATAAGCGGCCATCGGCTCGGTGATCCCGCGCAGGCGCAGCGCTGCGGTCTTGCCGTCGAGCCGGGCGGGCACGTCCTTGACCGCGTCGCCGACCGCCGAGCCGGCCAGCATTCGCAGGTCGGTGGCGGGCCGCGCCGCGGCCAGGCGCTGGCGCAGCGCGGACTGCGGATCGGGCTCGCCGACCGAGGCCGTGCCTTCGCACACCCGGCGATCCTCGGCGTCGAGCATCCAGGCCTCGGCACGGCGCAGGCCCGGCGCGATCTCCTGCGGCGAGCCGACGAACGCGCGCACCGGCTCACCATCCGTGGTGGCGTTCAGGAAGTAAAGCGACAGGCCGCCGGTCCGCGGCCACTCAGACCCGAACGCCGCCTCCAGCAGCGGCGGGAACTGTTCGAAGTGGATGTTGCCGGCGACCGTGCCGCCGCGAAAGCCCAGCTTGTGGGCGGTGGCGTCATCGTGGATCGACCCGACGGCGTCACGGGAGAAGTTCACCGGCCGCCGGACCGGCCCCGCCAGGGCCTCGCCGAGCGTCTCGACGCCGAAGGGTTGCGCAGCGTCCATTCCATTTTCCCCCTGAAGCGCGCTTGACCGGAAGCGGCCGAGCCGTCCCTATTGCACCAAGCGTATAATAACTTGCCGGATTGTCCATGGACCTCGATATCTCCGACCAGGATCGCGCCTTCCAGGCCCAGGTCGGCGGCCTGATCGCGGAGAGTTTTCCGGCGGGCGCGCCTTATGACGAGGCGACCTGGCACGCGGCTCTGACGCGGATGGGCTGGGCCGCCAACAAATGGCCGGCAGCGTTCGGCGGCCCCGGCTGGACCCCGACTGAGAGCTTCATCTGGGAGCGCGAGACCACGGCGGCCGGCCTGCCGCCGCAGGTGGGGGGCATGGGCATGGGCATGCTGGCCCCGATCCTGTTCGGGTATGGGACGAAGGCCCAGCAGGACCGCTTCCTGCCCGACATCCTGGCCAATCGGGTGCGCTGGTGCCAGGGCTATTCGGAGCCCGGCGCGGGATCGGATCTGGCCTCGCTGAGCACCAGGGCGGTGCGCCAGGGCGAGGCCTATGTGGTGGACGGCGAAAAGCTGTGGACCAGCGGAGCGCATGAGGCGGACTGGATGTTCTGCCTGGTCCGCACGGCGGTGGAGCCTAAGCGCCAGGCCGGGATCACCTTCCTGTTGATCGACATGCGGGCGGCCGGCGTGACGGTCTCGCCGATCGTCTCGATTGACGGGCGGCACATGTTCAACCGGGTGGTGTTCGACGCCGTGCCCGTGCCGGTGGAAAACCGTATCGGCGAGGAGGGTCAGGGCTGGACCTACGCCAAGGGGCTGTTGACCCACGAGCGCACCGGCCAGGCGTTTGTCTCGCTGTCGCTGGACCTGGCGCGGCGCATCCGCCTGGCCGCGGCGGCGATCCCCGGCGCGCGCGGCGGGCGGCTGATCGACGACCCCGGATTCGCCGGCCGGCTGGGCCTGGCCGAGATCGAGTTGCGGGCGCTGGAGGCCACCGAGATGCGGACGCTGTGGGAGGTGCAGGCCGGATCGGCGCCGGGCGCCCAGTCTTCGCTGCTGAAGCTGAAGGGGACCGAGATCGTCCAGCGGCTGACCGAGTTCTTCGTCGAATGCGCCGGCCCCTATGCGGCGCCCTGGTTTCCCGCCATCGCCGGCCCGCCACCGCCGCCGGTCGGACCTGAATGGGCGGGGCCGGAGGTGGCCCGCTATTTCGAAGGCCGCGCCGCCAGCATCGCCGGCGGGTCCGACGAGATTCAGCGCAACATCATCGCCAAACAGGTGCTGAAGATCTGAGTCCTCAGCCGCCGGACGCCGCGGCGACGACGGGGTCTGGAGCGCGCCCTAACGTCCAGACCGCACGCTTGCGGAACACCAGCCGGTTGAGCGCCAGGCCGAAGCCGACGCAGGCGATCAGCGTCACCAGCATCAGGTGGATGTAATGGATCGGCGTCCAGACGAAGCTGAAGATGGCGTAGAGCCCGACCCCGAAGACCACCGCGCTCATCGCCGCGCGCGCGTCCACGCCCTTGAACGCCAGGCCCAGGATAAAGGCTGACAGGATCGGCATGGACAAAAGGCCATTCAGCTTTTGAACCAGGTTGATGATCGACACCGCCCCGGAATAGATCGGCACCAGGGCGATGGAGACCACCATGAACACCAGCGAGATGATGGCGTTCAGCCGCGGCACATTGGGTTTGGAGACCAGGAACTTCTCATGCAGGTCACAGACGTAGAGCGTCACCGACGAGTTGAGCAGGGAGATGTAGCCGGTCAGGACGGCGGCGGCCATGAAGGCGGCGAACGCGCCGGACAGCCAGGCCGGCATGACCAGGGACACCACCTTGCCGTAGGTCGCGTCCCCGGTGACCCCGAACAGCTTGTAGGCGCAGACCCCGGGGATCACGACGATGGCCGGCACCATCAGCAGGCGGATCACGCCCGCGGCGAGGATTCCCTTCTGGCCCTCCCGCAGATTGGGCGCGGCCATGGCCCGCTGGGTGATCGTCTGGTTGGTGCTCCAGTAGAACATCTGAATGAAGATCATGCCGGTCAGCAGGGTCGGCCAGGGGATCGGCGAGTGCGGCCCGCCCAGCATGGTCAACCGCTCCATCGGGATGCCGGAGAAATCGAAGCCGATCGCCGCCATCGCCAGCACGGTGACCAGGGCCGCCATGCCCAGGATGCCGACGCCGGCGAAGGTGTCGTAGACGGCGACAGCGCGCAGGCCGCCGGACACCGCATACCCCGCCCCTGCCGCGGCCAGCACGGCGGCGATGGCCAACAGCGGCGCGCCGGTGGCGAACATGGTCTTCAGGAACAGCGCGCCGGTGTAGAGATGGATCGGCAGATAGATGAACACGTTGCCGAGCAGGAACAGGATCGAGACGGTCGCGCGCAGGTGTTTGGAGCCGTACTTCTTCTCCAGGAGCTCCGTCGTCGTCGTGCAGTTGTTGCGGTAGTAGATCGGCAGGAAAACCAGGGCCAGCATCGCCAGGCCGGCCAGCGCCGACAGCTCCCACCACGACAGCAGCAGCATCTGGTTGCCGTTCATCCCCACCAGCTGGTCGGTGGACAGGTTGGTCAGGGTGATCGAGCCGGCGATGAACGGCCAGGTGAGCGTGCCGCCCGCCAAGAAATACTCGCGATTGGAGTCCGCCGAGCGGCCCCCCATCCGCGCCACCTGCAGCCAGGTGGCCAGCGCCATCGCCGCCGTCAGGCCAAGGAAAACGCTCCACTGTACGAGACTGTGACTCAACGGCTTGCCCCCCGCGCGCCGATCTCAGGGCCGGCGGCGCGAGGGTCATCCTGACTGGCGGGCGGCGATTTACAAGCGACCTTGCGGCGCGCCTCAGGTGCGGCCGCCGTCGATGACCAGGTTCTGGCCGGTGATCATGGCGCTGTCGTCGGCGGCGAGGAACAGAGCCAGCCTGGCCACGTCCCGCGGCTGGATCCGCGCCTTCAGCGCCACCTGCGCCATCCACGCCGCCTCGGCCCGCGGCGTCAGCCAGAGCTCAAGCTGTCGCTCGGTCACCACCCAGCCGGGCGACAGCGCATTGACCCGGATGTTGTCCGCCCCCCAGGCGCGCGCCAGGGATTTTGAAAGCGCGTTGATCGCCCCCTTGGCGGCGGCATAGCCGGCCAGGTCCGCCGGGCCCAGCAGGGCGTTGATCGAACTGATATTGAGGATCACCCCGCCACCCGCCGCCCGCATCATCGGATAGACCGCCGTGGCGGCGACAAACGCCGGATCGAGGTTGACCGCCAGGCCCCGGCGCCAGGCCTCCGCCGACAGGTCTGCGGCCTGGTGGCGGGTGTCATCGGCGACGTTGTTGATCAACACCCCGATCGGCCCCAGCGCCCCGGCGGCGTCACGGATCGACCCCGCCAGCGCCTCGGCGTCGGTGGCGTCGCAGCGCGCGAACCAGACGCCGGCCAGCCGTTCGCTCAGCGCCTCGCCGGCCTCGGCCTGGAGGTCGATGAAGGCCACCCGCGCGCCCTGGGCGTGAAACGCCTCGACCAGGCTTGCGCCAATCCCCGACGCGCCGCCGGTGATGAACACCACCTTGTCTGCAAGGCTCGGATAGGTGGCGAAAGCCATCGTTTCCCTCCGGCCGGCTGGCCTGCCGCCTGGGTCGGCGGCGCTCCAGGCGCCCAGCTTCCTTGTCGGCAATCCCTTGCCCGGGCTCAAGGTCAAATGCCACGGCTCCAGGGCATGCCGCCTCCGACAGACCGATCTTTGCTGTCCCGGAATTGTGTGCGAGACGCTGGACTACAGCCTCCGCTGTCAAGTTCTCTCCAAGGCCGCGCCTGAAAGTCCGATGAAGCAGTTCCTGATCACCGCGGCCGGCGTGTTCGCAGGGCTGCTGATCTTCATGATCGGCGTGCCGTTCGTGCTGATCGCCATGGCCGCCGGCGCCGCGGGTCCGACGCCGACGCCGGCGCGAGCGGTGCTGGAACTCGACCTGCGCGCGCCCCTGAGCGACCAGTCGCCGAGCAACGCCCTGGCCAGCCTCACCCGGCGTGGACAGTCGGCCATGTCGATCATCGAGACCCTGCGCCGCGCCGAGATGGACGACCGCGTCAGGGGTGTGCTGGTGCGCCTGCCGGAGGGCGGGATGGAGCCGGGCCTGGCCGACGAACTGCGGCTGGGGATCACCCACTTCCGCGCCTCGGGCAAGCCGGTGATCGCCCACAGCCAGGGCCTCTATCCCTCGGGCATGGTCACCGCGACCTATATGCTCGGCGCCTCGGCGGATCAGCTGTGGATGCAGCCGGGCGCCTCGTTCCAGGTCACCGGCCTGGCCAACGAGGACCTGTTCTTCAAGGGGTTCTTCGACAAGTACGGGATCAAGGCCGACTACGAACAGCGCTATGAATACAAGAACGCG
>JANXXA010000544.1 GCA_025350885.1 Phenylobacterium sp. | reverse complement strand
TGAAGCGCCCGTGGCCGACGCGCCACCGGCCCGGAAGGCCCGCGTCAGCCGGGCAAAGGCCAAGCCGGCGGCCGCAGCCGAGCCGGAAGCGGCTGCTGAGGCGTTGGCGCCAGTCGAGCCGGCCCCGGAACCTGCGCCGGTCGTCGTGGCGCGTGAGCCGGATCCGGCGGAAATCTCCACCCCGCCGGCCGCCCCGCGCAAAGGCTGGTGGCGGCGCGGGTGACGGGTTAGGCTCGAGGCGATCCTGGGGGGCGCGGTTTAGAGGCTTGAACATGGCGTCCCCTGCCCGTCCGGTTTCCCGTATCGCGCTCGCCGCGACCCTGGCTCTCAGCGTCGTGCTGCGGCCGGGTCTCGCCGCCGCGCAGAGCTCTCCGGGCGAATCGCTGATCCGCGACACCGAGATCGAGGAACTTCTGCACCGCGACGCCGACCCGATCTTCCGAGCCGCCGGAATCGATCCCAAGGGCGTGCAGATCATCCTCATCGGCTCGACCGAGCTCAACGCCTTCGCGGCGCCCAAGGTGATGGCGGTATTCACCGGCCTGATCCTGCGGACCAAGACCCCCAACGAGTTGCAGGGCGTGATGGCCCACGAGGTCGGACACTTGGCTGCCGGCCACAGCTTTCGATCCGGCGATCTGGAGCACGCCCGGATGGTGCCGATGATCCTGACCATGGGGCTCGGCGTGCTGGCCGCCCTGGCGGGATCCGGAGAAGCCGCCGCCGGTCTGGTGACCAGCGCGCCCTATTTCGGCGCTCTCAGCGGCGCCGGCTTTACCCGCGAACAGGAAAGCCGCGCCGACCAGGCCGGTGCGACGCTGCTGGAACGGGCGGGCCTATCGGGGCGCGGCCTGGCGGAGTTCTTCGACAACTTCCGCTATCAGGAAGTGTTCGCCGAGTACCGCCGCTATCGCTACTTCATTGATCACCCGCTGTCGTCGGACCGGATCGAGGCTTTGCAGCTGCGGGTTGCGGCCCTGCCGCATTTCAAAGAACCCGACAGCGCCCAGGCGCTGGCCGAACACGAGATCATGAAGGCCAAGCTCGACGGCTTCATAAATCCGCAGGTGGCGATCACCAAATACGCCGAGGACGACAAGAGCTATTCCGCCCGCTACGCCCGGGCGATCGCCTACTACCAGCTGAAGGAGCCGGACAAGGCGCTGAAACGGGTGGACGCCCTGTTGGCGGACCAGCCGGACAATCCCTACCTCTGGGAGCTCAAAGGTCAGATCCTGTTCGAATTCGGACGTCAGGCGGAAGCCGAGGCGCCACAGCGCCGGTCGGTGGCGCTGAAACCCGACGCGCCGCTGCTGAGGATCAACCTTGGCCAGACGCTGATCGCGCTGGATGACAAGAAGAAAGTGGTCGAGGGGATCGGAGAGCTGCGCAAGGCGCTGACCCAGGAAGACGACAACGCGGTGGCCTGGCGGTTGCTGGCCGAGGCCTATGACAAGCGCGGCGAGGACGGGCTCGCCCGGCTGGCCACAGCCGAATACCGCTACAATGTCGGCGACATCAAGCAGGCGCGGGTGTTCGCCATGCGCGCCCGCGAGCGGCTGGTGAAGGACACGCCGGAGTGGCGCCGCGCCACCGACATCGTGCTGGTCTCCAAACCGAGCCGCGACGACCTGCGCGACCTGGCCAAGGAGGGCTCGATCGGCGGGAGCCAGTTTCGCTGAGGCTTCGCAAGGCTTCCGCGCCCGGCTATGTCCCTGACATGACACCGACCTTTCGCCTTCTGGCCGGCCTGGCCGCCGCGCTTACCCTGTCCGCCTGCCAGAAGGCGCCGGACGCCGCCTTTGGCCGCAAGGTGCACGCCTATCTGATGGCCCACCCGGAGGTGATCCGCGATGCGGCGACAAAACTCAACGAGAGCGACCGGCTGGCGGCGCAGAAAGCCTCCACCGAGTCCCTCGACAGATATCGCCGCGAGCTGGAGCGCGACCCGCGCGACCTGGTGGCCAATCCGGGTGGCCGGATCACGGTGGTGGAGTTCTTCGACTACCGCTGCGGCTACTGCAAGCTTGCGGCGCCCGAGGTGTTGAAGCTGGTCGAGGAAAACCCCGACATCCGGTTCGTATTCAAGGAGTTCCCGATCTTCGGCGCGGTCTCCGACACCGCCGCCAAGCTTGCGCTGACGCCGGCGGCCAAAGCCAAGGGGCTGGATCTCTATCGCGGCTGGATGACCGAGAAGGCGCTCGACGACACGGCGCTTGATCGCCACCTGACCGCGCTCGGCATCGATCCGGCCGCCGCGCGCGTCGCCGCCCAGACCCCGCAGATCGCCCGCCAGCTGCTCGACACGCGCACGCTTGCCGTGGCGCTGAAGATCGAGGGCACGCCGGCCTTCATCATCGGGGAGACGATGATCCCGGGGGCCGACATGGCGGCGCTTCGAGCCGCTATCGCCACGGCCAGGGCCGGGCCGACAAAGACACGGAGCTAGCGTATGACGCAGAAGGTTCTGGTGATCGGTGCGGGCATGGCCGGCCTGTGGACCGCGCTCGCGCTGGCGCCCGGCGGCCACGAAGTGGTGCTGCTGGAGCGCGATCCGCCGTCGCCTCCGGGCGGCCCGGACGACGCCTTCGAGACCTGGAGCCGGCGCGGCGTCGGCCACCTGCGCCACAGCCACGCATTCCTGGCGCGGCTGCGCCTGCTGATCCGCGACCAGCACCCGCGACTGCTGGCCGAACTGCTTGCCGCGGGCTGCCGGGACCTCGGCTTCGAGGGCGGGCTATCGGATATTCAGAAGCGCACCTACGTTCCCCTGCCGGTCGACAGCGACCTGGCAGTGCTGACCAGCCGGCGGACGACCTTTGAACTGGTCATGCGGCGCTATGTCGAGCGGCAGGCCGGGGTGAGCATCCGTTCCGGCGTCTTCGTCAAGGACCTGCGGGTCATGCCGGGCGCCGTTCCGACCGTCACCGGTGTGGTCATCGAAGATGCCGACGGCCGCCACGAGCTTAGCGCCGACATCGTCATCGACGCCGGGGGGCGGACCTCCAGCGCCGTCGAGCAGCTGCGCGAGGCCGGAGTCGCGATCGCCGAAGAGTCCGAGGACTGCGGTATCCTCTACTATACCCGACACTATCGGCTGAACCCCGGCGCATCCGAACCCAAACGCGGCAAGGCGCCGATGACCGGCGACCTGGAGTATTTGAAGTTCGGGGTTTTTCCAGGCGACAACGGCTGCTTCTCGATCACGCTCTGCGTTCCGGAAATCGAGGAAGAGCTGCGCAAGACGATCGTTGGTCCCGCGGTGTTCGACGCGCTCTGTACGGCGTTGCCAGGGCTCGCGCCGTGGGTGGACCCGGCCACATCAACGGCGATCAGCAAGGTGTTCGGCATGGGCGACCTGCACAGCCGCTGGCGCGACATGGCCCCAGGCGGCAAGGCCGCGGTTCTGGGCTTCTTTCCGGTGGGCGACAGCCATGTGCGCACCAACCCCCTCTATGGCCGGGGCTGCTCGTTCGCCGCGGTCAGCGCGCATCTGCTGCGCGACGCCCTGAACCTGTTCAGCGACCCGGCGGCGCGGCTGGACGCCTATCAGCGCCGCGTCGAAGCCGAACTTCGGCCCTTCTATTCGGTGATGCGCGACGCTGATCGCTCGGCCATCCGGCGCGCCCGGCAGGCGCTCAACCCCAGCCATCGGCCGAGCCTGAAGAGCCGCATCGCCCGGCGGTTCATCGAGGATGGCGTGGCCGTCGCCGTGCGCTCCGACATCGACCTGCTGCGCGCCGCCCTGCGCGGCTTCCACATGCTGGAGGACCCGCAGGCCTGGCTGAAGCGACCCGCCAACATCTCCAAGGTGCTGGGCTACTGGGCGCGCGGCCGCAAGGCCAACGCGGCGGCCTATCGGCCGAAAGGCGGGCCGGAGCGGGCGGACATGCTGCGTGGCCTGGGGTTGTCGCCGGAGCTTGATGTGGAGCGGGTGCTCGCGGGCAGAGTTCGTTGATGCGGTCAGCCCTGCTCGCCGCTCTGCTCGGCCTGTCGATCGCGGGCGCGGCGGTCGCGGCCGGTCTGAGCTTGAAGGACCAGATGAAGAGCGTCGTTGAGCCGGCCTCGAACGCGCTGTTCGCCGTCGGCGGCGATGTCGACCCGGCCAACGGCCCCGACGCCGCCAAGGTCGCCGACGCCCGTTGGCAGGAGGGACTGAAAGCCGCCCAGGCGCTGACGACCGTGGCCGCTGACCTCAATCGCGCTCAGCGGGAGTCCGAACCCGAGTGGAGGCAAGCCGCAGGCGATTTCGCCCGTCTGGCGGCGGTGGCGGAAACGGCGGCCCAGGCCCGCGACGGCGCCGGCCTCTCGACGGCCGCCAACGCGCTCGCCGACACCTGCACGGCCTGCCACACCAAGTACAAACCGAAGACCTAGTGGATTGATGTGAACGTAAGAGTCCGAGCGGGGATTCCCCAGGGCGTGCGTCGTGTGAGTCTGCTGGATGCGCACCGGCCGCCGCGCCGAATGTCCGCCCTCCGATGGGCAAC
This sequence comes from Phenylobacterium sp., assembly GCA_025350885.1. Taxonomy (GTDB): domain Bacteria; phylum Pseudomonadota; class Alphaproteobacteria; order Caulobacterales; family Caulobacteraceae; genus Phenylobacterium. The sequence continues at coordinate 544 of JANXXA010000544.1, read as the reverse complement.
CAAAGGCGAAGTTCGACCCTTAGCGGAAGTCGGCCAAGGCAAGGACCCCCTGAGCGGACCTATGCCTTGAGCACAAGTGACGGCTGCTTACTTGTCCAGCCGGTGGCGGCCTCATAAGCTTTGGCAAGTTGCAGACAGGCGACCTCGCTGCGGTTCGGCCCCACGATCTGCAGGCCGATCGGCAGGCCCCTGGCGTCGAAGCCGGCCGGGGCGGCCAGGGCCGGGCAGCCCGACAGCGTCACCAGCAGGGCCGCCTGCATCCACTCGTGGTAAGTGCGCATGGTTCGGCCGGCGACGGTCTTGGGCCAGCGGTCCTCCACCGGGAATGGGAAGGCCTGCGCGCTCGGCAGCACCAGGTAGTCATAGCGGCCGAAGAGCTTCTTCACCGCCATCGACCAAGTCGTCCGCGCCTCGGACGCGGCGGTGATGTCGAAAGCACCAAGAGCCAGGCCGGTTTCGGCCTCGTAGACCGCCTCAGGCTTCAGGAGCGCGCGGCGGGCTAGATCACGATAGTCGGCGATGAACCCGGCGCTCTGCTGCCAGG
>JANXXA010000538.1 GCA_025350885.1 Phenylobacterium sp. | reverse complement strand
AGCCAAAGGCCGCCGCCGTCGTGGCCCTGGATCAGGCGACCAAGACATGGCTGCTGAAGTCCTTCCACCTCGCCGACGTCAGCCCGACTCCGCTGTGGGGGCCGATCCGCCTCAACCTGTCGTTCAACAACGGCGTCAGCTTCGGCTTCCTGCGGGGCGACGCGCCGTGGGCGCCCTATGCCTTCGCCGCCTTCGCCCTGGTGGTGACGCTGGCCCTCGCCGCCTGGGCCCTGCGCGCCCAGCGGCTGATCACCGCGGTGGCGATCGGCTTCGTCATGGGCGGCGCGGTGGGCAATCTGGTCGACCGCATCGCGCGCGGGGCGGTGGTCGACTTCATCGACGCCTCCGCCCTCTATTTCCCCTGGGTGTTCAATCTCGCCGACAGCGCGATCACCATCGGCGCCGCCCTGCTGCTTCTGGAAAGCGTGATCGCCACCCCGAAACCCGCCTAGCGAGCGCCCAAATTGTCGTTCATGGCTAGCGTGCGCTACAAGCGCGCGTGGCCGGACGCGGCCTGTTCGAGGATTCAAAGACCCATGACTGTGAATCGCTTTCTGACCGTCGCCGTGATGTGCGGTCTGGCGGGCGTGGCGGGCTGCAACAGCGCCTCGCGCGCGCTGGGGATCAGCAAGGTGACGCCGGACGAGTTTCGCGTGGTGACCAAGGCGCCGCTGATCCTGCCGCCGGACTATTCGCTGCGCCCGCCGGCGCCCGGCGAGCCGCGCCCACAGGAACTGCAGCCGGAAAGCGCCGCGCGCATCGCCCTGCTCGGCCAGCGCGAGGGCGAGGCCCGGTCCGACGGCGAGAAGATGCTGGTCGCCAAGGCCGGCGCCGACAAGGCCGACCCGCTGATCCGCTATGTCGTCGATGACGAGTTCGGCGACGTCAGTCACAAGGAAAAGAGCTTCGCCGACAAGGTGATGTTCTGGCGCGCCGACAAGGCCGCCGCGCCGGCGGCGACGCCCACCGGCTCGGACTCCACGCCTATCGACGCCGCCGCCGAGGAAAAGCGCATCGCCCAGCTGACCGGCGGCAAGACCGTGGTGATCCAGCGGGAAGGCCAGCACCGGATCAAGCTGCCAGGGCTTTAGGCGCCGCCTACACAACCCACTGAAAGACGTCGTCGAGGCCGGCGGCGAACACATGGGCGATGCGGAAGGCGGCCTCCAGCGAAGGCGAATATTTGCCGGCCTCGATGGCAGCGATGGTCTGGCGCGTCATGCCGATCTTCTCGGCCAGATGGGCTTGTGTCATCTCGCCGTGCTCGAACCGCAGGCGACGGATCTGATTGGTGATCGGCAGGCTCGCGGAGGCCACGTCAGGCTCCGCGCCGGAAGGTGACGATCTGGGCCGCGGCGACCACCAGCGTGGCGATCACCACCCCCAGCAGTGCGAAGTTGGCCATGTCGAGCGCGCTGTGGCCCAGGTGGATCGGGATGAACAGCGCCAGCCCCCAAACCATCAGCAGATGGTAGCCGATCGTGTGCGAGCGGGCCTGGATCAGGATCTCGCGCTCGTCCCTCGGCGCGCGGCCATCCTTCGGCGTGGTCAGCGCCGCGACCAGGGTCAGCGCCAGCTGCAGGGCGATCAGTCCGACGCCGCAGATCAGCAGGAAGAACAGGGCGTGGAAGCCCCGGACGTGGCCGGTCATCAGCGCGCCAAAATAGGCTCCAAAGCAGGTCAGCACGGTCACCAGGGTGATCCAGGCGGACTTCTCGCGAAATGACATGGCCTTGACCTCGGCGGAAAATGGGCTCGACAGGATGTATAAGATCTTTTACATGATGTCAGTCTTACTTGCCAACACCTACCAGCCTCGGCGGGCGTCTCCAACCGCGTTCCGAGGGGTGGGGATGGCGTGCCGAAATCTCAAGGAGTCAGATGACCTTCTCAGTCCGCCATCGCCTCGCCACGTGCGCCCTCTTTGCGACGCTTGCGCTGGGCGCGCCGGCCCTTGCCCATCCCGAACACGGCAAGGCCCCGCCGCCCACCACAGCCAACCTGCAGGGCGCGGGCGAGCAGCAGGCCTGGATCAACGACCCGCACATGCACGCCTTCTACGACCTCAGCCGGGCGGCCTTCGCCGACGGCCCGGCCAAGGTCGATGTGGCCGGGTTCGAACAGAAGGCGTTCGCCATCTTTCGCGACTTCGGCCCGACGATGGGCATGACGCCGCTGAAGATGCAGGATCATCTGAAGCTGATCCCGCGACAGGTGGTGAAGATCGTTCAGGACGACCCCAAGGTGCTCGACAGCTACGCCAACTTCGTCGCCGCGACTTTCGGACCGCAGTGATCCTGGGCGCGGCTACTCCTCGTCCCCCGGCGTTGTCACCGTAAACCCTTTCGAACGAAGGCGATCGAGCACGCCGCCCTGCGCCAGCAGCGGCCGCAGCTGGACCACGGCGATGGCGTGGCCCGGGGTCTTCAACGCGGTTTCGATGGCCGCGACCTGATCAGCCTTGACCCGGGCGTCGAAGGCCTGGACGCCCGGCACGCCTGCGATGCAGCGTTCGAAGGTCCGCTCGTTGCCCAGTGCGCCGCGCACGTCGCCCTGCGCCCAGGCTTTGGCGGCGGCGATCGTGCCGGCGGGGCCCGCCTCGACCGTGTTCATCACCTCGTCCAGGCAGGTGCGCGCGGCCTGAGCCGGCGTTCGAGCGATGGCGCCCAGCAGCGGGCCGATCTCGTAGCTCTTCTGCAGGATCGGCACATGCGCCTGGCGGGCGAGCAGCCGGATCAGCTTGGTAGGGTCGGTGACGGTCAGGCCGGTCCGCTCGCGGTTGTCGTTGGCCAGGATCAGGCCGGCCGCCAGCGCGCTGCGGGTGCCATAGTGCGCGGCGGCCTTGCCCAGGCGCGTGCGCAGGGCGACGAACCGGGCGCGGGCCTGGGGTTCAAGGGTCTCCTCGAACGGCGTCGCGGACCTCAGGCGCAAGAAGGTGACAGCGGCGGTGAACGCCCCGCCCACCGTGACACGAATCTGCTGGAACGGCAGGATCACCGCGTTCGCACCCTTCAGGCGGCGCTCGAAGACGGCCCGGTCCCAGTCCATGTGCCGAGGCGCCAGCGAGGGTGAGCCCAGGACGTAGACTGTGGTGTCGGCGTCGGAGACCGTCCACCAGGCCGGCCCGGGCAGACGTCCCCTGACCACCAGCTCCTCGACCAGGACGGCGTCGGGATCGTTCGGATCGGGTCCGGCGGCGGTGAGTGGAACCTGCGCTTTGGTCGGCGGCGCGTTGGCCAGGCAGGTCGCCAGGGCCAACGCCGAAAGCTTGTGTCG
>JANXXA010000500.1 GCA_025350885.1 Phenylobacterium sp. | reverse complement strand
CTCGTGGCTCATATTGGCCATGAACGCCGACTTTATCTGGGCGGCGTCCTCGGCCGCGACCTTGGCGGCCCGCAGTTCGGCCTCCAGCCGCACCTTGGCGGTCACGTCGCGCCGCACATCGATGATTTCGTTAGGCGCGCCCAGGGAGTCGCGGACCAGGGTCGGCGTGCCCTCCAGCCAGACCCAGTGACCGCCCTTGTGCCGTATCCGATAGGTAAGTGGCGTGCTGAGGACACCACCGCCGATCAGCTCGCGATAGACCGCCAGGGTCGGCGCGATATCGTCGGGGTGCAGCAGCGGGATCATGCTGGCGCCGGTGACCTGCGCCACCGGATAGCCGGTCACCTCGGTGACCGAGGGCGAGAAATAGCGGACCCGTCCGTCGATCCCCATCCGCGAGATGATGTCGGTGGCGCTTTCGGCGATCAGCCGGTGGCGAAGTTCGCTCTCGGCCAGCGCCTCCTGCGCGGCATGGCGCGTGCTGGCGTCGCGGATCACCGCGACGATCGCCGCCGGTCGCTGGTCCTCGCCGCGCACCATCTTGAACTGGGTCTCGACCCAGATCGCTCGCCCGTCCTTGTGCGTCGCCCGGTGCTGCACCGTCTTGCGGTCGAGGCCGGCGCGCAGTTCGGCGAAGGCACCAAGGATCAGGCTGTGGTCTTCGGGCGACACGAACGCCTGTGCGGGCTTGCCGCGCATCTCCAGCGGTGTGTAGCCCAGCAGTCCCTCGATAGCCGGGGAGATGTAGGTGCTGGAGCCGTCCAGGCCGATGCGGGTGACGACGTCGCCCATGTTGTCGGCCAGCAGACGATATCGCGCTTCGCCGCGCCGGGCCCGCGCCACCTCGACCACCTGTTCGGTGATATCCTGGAACACGCCGATCACCGCCGACGTCTGGCCGGCCGGCGTCAGCTCGCAGACCGCCTTGGCAACCACATGGCGCAGCTCGCCATCGGCCCGCGTCAGCCGCAGCTGGAAGGCGAAGTCTTCCTGATGGCTCAGCGCGCGGTCGACAAAGCCAGCCACGGCCGCCTGGTCTTCCGGCAGGAAGAAGCCGACGCCCGCGCCGACGTTGGGGTTGAAGCTGGCGCGATCCACGCCGTGGATGCGATAGACCTCGTCGGACCAGTCGACCTGGCCGTCGGGGGTGACCCGCCAATGGCCGACCCCGGACATCGCCTCGGCCATGGTTAGCAGGCGCTGCCGCTCCTCGGCGGCGCGGACCTGTCGGCTGACCTCGAGCTCGTCCATCACCATCTTGGCCAGCATGCGCAGGCGCCGCGTCTCGTCGGCGTTCAGCGGCGCACGGGGCTTGTCGCCGATCACGCACAGGGTCCCCAGACAGTGGCCCTGCGCCGTCGCCAGGGTCGCGCCGGCATAGAAGCGGATCTCCGGCGCGCCGGTCACCAGGGGGTTGCCGGCAAAGCGCGGATCGGCCGTGGCGTCGGGAACCACCAGCACCGTGTCAGGACCGCTGCGGATCGCGTGGTCGCAGAATGCCCAGCCGCGCGGGGTCTCGGACGCGTCCAGCCCGTGTCGCGACTTGAACCACTGGCGATCTTCGTCCACCAGCGAGATCAACGAGATCGGCATTCCGAAGAGATCAGCGGCAAGCGCGGTGATGCGGTCGAAACGGCCCTCGGCCTGCGTGTCCAGGACCTCGTAGGACCTGAGCGCCTGCAGGCGATCGGCTTCGATACTGTCCACCGACGTTCTCCCGCGGAATGCCGGCACCCTAGCGAACGAGGCCGAAGACGGGGTTAATCCGGGGAAGGTCCGGATCGAACCTACACCTTGGGCGTTACAGGAGGCCCCATCCCGATCCAGGAGTTCCGATGCCTCGACTGCGCAAGCAGCTTCCCGCACAGACCGGCGTCGGCGAACTGCGCTTCGGCGGGTTCTCGGGTTCGGTGGACTATGAGATCGCGGGGGACCCCGCCTCCCTGCGCCTGGGACCGCTGCGCCTGCGCGGCGCCTTCACCACCACGCCGCAGACCGCCGCCGACGCCTTTCGCGCCGGCGAGGCGGAGCTGACGCTCGACGGGGGGCCGCGTTTCCGCCTCACCCTGCTGGGCCATTCGACCGATTCCGGCGTCGTCTATTTCGAATTGCGCGTCTGAGCCGCGGGCGACCGCGTCGGGATCGTCACCTCACAGACGCTGAACGCCGGCCCCAGGCGACGCTTCAGCCGCGCGACATCGGCGGCGAACCGCGCGCCCCGTTCGTTCAGCACCTCGATGGCCGGACGCTCCGCCGCCGGCAGGTCGGCCGCCAGACGCACGCGGATCATCCGGTCCGCAGCGGCGGGCGGCTCGCCCACGGCGATCGCCCGCACCACGTCCAGCCCGCGCACCACGCGGCCCCATACCGCATAGTCGTGATCCAGCCGCCGCGCCGGCGCGCGCATGAAGAAGATCTCGCTGTTAGCGGTGTCGATCCCGGCCTGGCGCCCCATCCCCGCCACGCCGGCGCAATAGGCGCCCCAGGACCGCAGCCGGTGATCGCTGCCCGCCGCTTGCTCTACGGCCGAGACGCCGATGAACGGGATCGCGCCAAGAAACCCCTCCACCGCGTCGCCGCGCCGCAGGATCACCCGGGCCCGCGCCGAGGCCGGCAGCCGCGCGCTGAACTCCGCCGGCAGGTCGGGATAGGTCGAGGCGCCGCCGTCGCGGTTGTTCGGATTGCCCGTCTGGTCGACGAAGCCCTCGATCACCCGGTGAAACAGCAGCCCGTCATAGACCCCCTCGCGTGCCAGCCGCTTGACCCGCGCCACCGCCAGCGGCGCCAGATCCGGGGCCATCTCCACCACGATCGACCCTTTGGAGGTCTCGACGACAAGGGTGTTCTGGGGGTCCAGCCCCCGCCAGTCCGGCTCAGCCCGCGCCGCGCCAGCCAACAGGCTGGCGGCGAAGGCCAGGGCGACAGCACGGATCGACCGCATACCTTTGACTGTGCACATCCCCGCGAACCCTTGGTTCCGCTCATCCCCGCGGAAGCGGGGACCCAGGCTTTTTTCGTTGCCCAGCCGCGAATGGCAAGGTGTCGTTGCTTGTCCGCCGAAACACCAAACGCCTAGATCCCCGCTTTCGCGGGGATGAGCGGAGATGGGAACTGTCCCGATCTTCTCCGATCCGGAAACAATCTTCTGCCGGACCCGCCATTTCCGCCGCCATCCGCGCGCCTATCTTGCCCCTCGACAAGGCGTCGTCATGCGGGCGCCGGAAAGGATCGACGGATGATCGACAGACGCCCCTTCGCCAGCCTCGGCGGCGCTGACCACGGCTGGCTGAAGGCCCGCCACCACTTCTCGTTCGCCGGCTACCACGACCCGGAGCGGATGGGCTGGGGCGCCCTGCGGGTCTGGAACGACGACGAGATCGCCGCCAACTCCGGTTTTCCGCCGCACCCGCACGCCGACATGGAGATCGTCACCTATGTCCGCCAAGGGGCCATCACCCACAAGGACAGCCTGGGCAATGAGGGGCGCACCGCCGCCGGTGACGTCCAGGTGATGAGCGCCGGGTCCGGCATCCGTCATGCGGAATACAACCTCGAAGACGCCGCCACGACCCTGTTCCAGATCTGGATCGAGACCGACCGGCCCGGCGGCCCGCCCGCCTGGGGCGCCCGGCCGTTTCCCAAGGGCGAGCGCGCCGGACGTTTCGTCACCCTGGCCAGCGGCGTCGAAGGCGACACCGACGCCCTGCCGATCCGCAGCCCCGCCCGCGTCCTGGGCGCCACTCTGAAGGCCGGCGAAAGCGCCGACTATCCGCTGGACCCCCGGCGCCACGCCTATCTGGTGGCCTCGCAAGGCGCCGTCGAGGTCAACGGGGTGCGCCTCGACACCCGCGACGGCGCGGCGATCACCGGCGAGACCGCTCTCCACGTCACCGCCCTCGACGACGCCGAAGTGGTGCTGGTCGACGCGGCTTAGATAAATAACTGAGTTTTCTACACTTTTTTCTGTCATCCCGGCCGCCGCGCAGCGGCGCGCCGGGACCCAGGGGGTCGATTCTGTGCGATTTCACCTGGTCCCGGCGCGGCCTGCGGCCGTCCGGGATTGTCTGTTGAT
>JANXXA010000497.1 GCA_025350885.1 Phenylobacterium sp. | reverse complement strand
AGCTGACGATCGAGCGGGCGGCGCTCTTGAAGGCGCTGGGGCATGTGCAGAGCGCGGTGGAGCGCCGCAACACCATCCCGATCCTGTCCAACGTGCTGCTGTCAGCCGAGCGTGACCGACTGACCTTCTCGGCCACCGACCTCGACCTGGAGATCGTTGACCAGGCGATGGCCCAGGTCGATCAGCCGGGCCAGATCACCGCGCCGGCCCACACCCTCTACGAGATCGTCCGCAAGCTGCCGGAAGGCGCCGACGTCTCGCTGTCCTTCACCGGCGAGGACCCGCGCCTGACCGTCTCGGCGGGGCGTAGCCGCTTCAACCTGCCGGTGCTGCCGGCCGGCGATTTCCCGGTGATGAGCGCCGACGGGCTGGCGGGCGGCATCGCCGTCGATGTCGCCGACCTGATCCGGCTGATCGACAAGACCCGGTTCGCCATCTCGGCGGAAGAAACCCGCTACTATCTGAACGGCCTCTACCTGCACACCGTGGTCGAGGACGGTCAGCCCAAGCTGCGCGCCGTGGCCACCGACGGCTCGCGTCTGGCGCTGGCCGAGATGGCGGCGCCCGAGGGTGCGGCGGGATCGCCCGGCGTGATCGTGCCGCGCAAGACCATCAACGAGGCCCGCCGCCTGCTGGACGACGCCGGCGAACAGGTCGAGCTGCAGATCTCGGCCCAGAAGATCCGCTTCGACTTCGGCGGCGCGGCGCTGACTTCCAAGGTGATCGACGGCGCCTTCCCCGACTATCCTCGGGTGATCCCCAAGGACAACACCCGCATCGTCCGCGTCGATTCGAAGCTGTTCGCCAGGGCCGTCGACCGGGTGGCGACGATCTCGGCGGAGAAAAGCCGTTCGGTGCGGATGGCGGTCGAAGGCGGCAAGTGCGTGCTGACCGTGCGCAACATGGAGGCCGGCCAGGCGGTGGAGGAACTGGAGCTCGACTACGACGGCGACCCCTTCGAGCTCAGCTTCAACGCCCGCTACCTGCTCGACATCACCGACCAGATCAGCGGCGAAATGGCCGAGCTGCGCTTCGGCGGCCCCAACGACCCGGCCCTGGTCCTCGATCCCCAGGACGTCGACGTCCAGTACATCCTGATGCCCTTGAGGGTTTAAGGGGGCGGCCACGCGGCCGGATGAAGGACACCGCGGGAGCGGGCGGGCGTTTCGTGCTATGCGCCCTCTCCACCTAAGGCTTTCGACTGGTCCGATGAAATTCCTCGACGAGTGCAAGATCTATATCCGCTCCGGCAACGGGGGCGGCGGGGCCGTGTCGTTCCGCCGCGAGAAATACATCGAGTACGGCGGCCCCGACGGCGGCGACGGCGGCAAGGGCGGCGATGTCTGGATCGAGGCGGTGGATGGCCTCAACACCCTGATCGACTTTCGCTATCACCAGCACTTCAAGGGCGACACCGGGGTTCACGGCATGGGCCGCAACCGCCATGGCCACAACGGCGAGGACGCCACCCTTCGGGTCCCCGTTGGCACCCAGGTGTTCGCCGAGGACAAGGAAACCCTGCTGCTGGACATGGACGTGGCCGGCCAGCGCATCCGCCTGCTGAAGGGCGGCAACGGCGGGTTCGGCAACACCCACTTCAAGGGGCCGGTGAACCAGGCGCCGCGCTTCGCCAATCCCGGCCAGGATGGTGTGGAGCAGTGGATCTGGCTGCGCCTGAAGCTGATCGCTGACGTGGGTCTGGTGGGTCTGCCCAACGCCGGCAAGTCCACCTTCCTGGCCGCGGCCAGCGCCGCCCGGCCGAAGATCGCCGACTACCCGTTCACCACGCTGGCGCCGAACCTGGGGATGGTCGATCTGTCCGTCGGCGAACGGTTCATCCTGGCCGACATCCCGGGCCTGATCGAAGGCGCCTCCGAAGGGGCCGGTCTTGGCGTCCGTTTTCTGGGCCACGTGGAGCGCACCGCCACCCTGATCCATCTGGTGGACGGCACCCAGGACGACGTCGTCGAGGCCTGGCGCACGGTGCGCCGCGAGCTCGAGGCCTATGGCGAGGAGTTGGGCGACAAGACCGAATATCTGGTGCTGTCCAAGGTCGATGCGCTGGACAAGGAGACCCGCAAGGCCAAGGCCGCCCAGCTCCGCAAGGCGTCGGGCGCCAAGGTGCGGCAAGTCTCCGGCGTCTCCGGCGAGGGGGTCACCGAGCTGCTGCGCGAGGCCTATGCCCTGGTTCGCGCGCGCAAGGGCGAAGCGGTGGCGCAGGCGGTCGCGGCCAGCGGCGAGCCCGCGCCGGACTGGGCGCCGTGAGCGGGCTGGCCACCGCCAGGCGGATCGTCGTCAAGGTCGGGTCATCGCTGCTGGTGGGCCAGGCTGGCGCGGACCGTGTGTGGCTGGCCGCCTTCGCCGCCGACGTGGCGCGACTGCGGGCGCGAGGCCAGCAGGTGCTGGTGGTGTCGTCCGGCGCCGTCGCCCTGGGCCGCCGTCGCCTCAGCCTGCCCCGGCGCGCCCTGACGCTGCCCGAGAAGCAGGCCGCCGCCGCCGCCGGTCAGTCGGCGTTGATGCGCGCCTGGGAAGAGGCGCTGGTGCCGGTCGGCCTGCATGCCGCCCAGATCCTGCTGACCCGCGACGACACCGAGGTGCGCCGACGCTGGCTGAACGCGCGCGCGACGGTGGAGACGCTGCTGGGACTAGGCGTGGTCCCGGTGGTCAACGAGAACGACACCGTGGTCACCGAGGAACTGCGCTACGGCGACAATGACCGGCTGGCCGCGCGGGTGGCGCAGATGATCGGCGCGGACCTGCTGGTGCTGCTCTCCGACGTGGACGGGCTCTATACCAAGGATCCCCGGCATGATCCGTCGGCGGAGCATCTGCCGCGCGTGGCCCGCCTGACGCCACGGATCGAAGCCATGGCCGGGGGCGCCGACGCCCGCGCCGGCATGGGCACCGGCGGCATGGCCACCAAGCTCGCCGCCGCGCGGATCGCCAGCGCCGCGGGCTGCGCCACGGTGATCACTCTGGGCCAGCGGCCACAGCCGCTGCGGGCGGTGGAGGACGGCGCGCGCGCCACGATCATCGAGCCCTCGACCACGCCGGCGGCGGCCTACAAGGCCTGGATCGCGGGGTCGCTGGCTCCGGCGGGGGCCCTGGTGGTCGATGAGGGCGCGGCCCAGGCCGTGCGGCGTGGCAAGAGCCTGCTGGCCGCCGGCGTGCGCCGCATCGAAGGTCGCTTCGACAAGGGCGACGCCGTCGTGGTGCGCGACGAGGCCGGCGAGGAGATCGCGCGCGGCCTGGTGCGCTACGAGGCCGAGGACGCCGAAAAGATCTGTGGATTGAAGAGTGACGCCATCGAGGCAGCGCTGGGCTACACATCCGGCCCCCTGGTCCACGCCGACGACCTGGCGCTGGCGGCCCACGCGGGGGGCTGATTCGCTGATTCCCGCGCCAGCGGTGAGTCGCGGTTACAGGAACCACGGAAAACACGGAAAGAGCACGGAATTCAGATCCTGGCCGTGGCTCGTCGCTGAGGCTTTTCGCGCTTCGCGCTTTCGGAGATCTTTCCGTGTTTTCCGTGGTTCAACCTTATCTCGCCAGATCCTCCGGGACATCCACATCGTAGAGCACCCCGTCGTCGGGGCTTTCGATCAGCGCCAGGCCGGCGCCCAGGTCCTGCAGCACGCCGCGCGCGCCGGCGTCGCCGGTCAGCGCCAGCAGCTTCGGGAACAGCGCGCGGCTGAGCAGCACCGGATTGCCGCGCTGACGCCCGAACACCGGGGCCGCGGCCAGCGCGCCGTCCCGCACCGCACGCGCCATCGGCTGCAACACCGCGTGCGGCGCGCGCGGCATGTCGCCCAGGAACACGAACACGCCGGCCGCATCGTCGGGCAGGCTGGCGATCCCGGCGCGCAGCGAGGCCCCCATGCCCTGGGCGTGATCGGCGGCGTGGACGATCAGCGCGCGCGGGTCGAACGCCCGGGTCGCGGCGGATACGGCTTCAGCCTCGGCGCCGATCACGACGGTGACGCTGCGCACCGGGGCGGCGAAGGCGGCGGCCAGCGCGCCCTCCAGCAGGACCCCCGGCCCCCAGGCGGTCGTCAGCTTGCCGCCGCCGAACCGCGAGCCCGATCCGGCGGCAAGAACCACCGCTTCGAACGCCGATTGCAACGCCGCCCCTGTCGCCAAGCCCTTATCCTCTCTATGTTCGCGGTTGCATGACGCCCTATGACGCCCCTTCGCCGCAAGCCGCCCCGCGCAACCCGGCCGCCCTGGTGGACGGTTATGGCCGCACGGTGACCTATCTGCGCCTGTCCGTCACCGACCGGTGCGACCTGCGGTGCGTCTATTGCATGAGCGAGCACATGACCTTCCTGCCGAAGGTCGAGGTGCTGTCGCTGGAGGAACTCGACCGGCTGGCCAGCGCCTTCATCGGGCTGGGCGTCACCAAACTGAGGATCACCGGCGGCGAGCCGCTGGTGCGCAAGGGG
>JANXXA010000477.1 GCA_025350885.1 Phenylobacterium sp. | reverse complement strand
TGATCACGTCGCCTTCCATGCCGGTGGTCTCGGCAATGCTGACGATCTTGCGGCACCCGTCGGTCAGACGGCTCACCTGGATCACCACGCCGATGGCCGCGGCGATCTGCCCGCGCGCCACCTTCGGCGGCAGGTTCATGCCCGACATCGCCAGCATGTTCTCGAGCCGGCCCAGCGCGTCGCGCACGGTGTTGGCGTGGATCGTGGCCATGGAGCCTTCGTGGCCGGTGTTCATGGCCTGCAGCATGTCGAACGCCTCGTCGGCCCGGACCTCGCCCAGGATCACCCGGTCGGGACGCATGCGAAGCGCGTTCTTGACCAGTTCGCGCTGGCGGATCTCGCCCTTGCCTTCGATGTTCGGCGGGCGGGTTTCCAGCCGCACGACGTGCGGCTGCTGCAGCTGCAGCTCGGCGGCGTCCTCGATGGTGATCAGCCGCTCGCCGTGACTGATGGCGGCCGACAGCGCATTCAGCAGGGTGGTCTTGCCCGAGCCGGTGCCGCCGGAAATCACCGTCGAGACGCGCGCCTTTACCGCGCCATGGATGAAGTCGGCGACGGCCATGGGCATGGCCTTGAACTCGACCAGCCGTTCAAGGGTCAGCGGCTTCTTGGAGAATTTGCGGATCGAGACGCAGGCGCCGTCGATGGCGATCGGCGCGATCGCGGCATTGACCCGGCTGCCGTCGGGCAGGCGGGCGTCGACCATCGGCTGGCTCTCGTCGATGCGACGGCCGACCCCGGCGACGATGCGGTTGACGATGCGCAGCAGATGGTCGTTGTCGCGGAAGGTGACGGGCGTCAGTTCGAGTTCGCCACGCCGCTCCACATAGACCTGGAACGGGCCGTTGATGAGGATGTCGTTGATGCTGTCGTCCTTGAGCAGCGGCTCCAACGGCCCCAGCCCGACCATCTCGTCGAAGATCGAGGCGCCCAGTTCCTTGAGGTCCGCGGTGTTCAGCGCCATCCGCTCGGCGCGAGCGAAGTCGGCCACCAGCCGCAGCACCTCGCGGCGCATGTCCGCCTCGTCAAGCGTGTCCAGCTTGGCGAGATCCAGTTCCTCGATGAGCCGTGCGTGCAGCCGCAGTCGGGTGTCGAGCTGGGACGGCGCTGTCTTTGCCCCGACGCCTGATCGGGAGGCCGGAGCCGGTTGCGCCACCCGCGTGGACTCGGCGGCTGGTGGCGCGGCTGGAGCTGGCGCGTTCGACGGCGTCGCATCGGGCAGGCCGAAGCGGCTCATCAGGCGGCTTTCTGGGCGGCGGCGCTGCGCCGCGCGGGCTCCGCGGCCAGCCGCTCGACCAGCGCGTGGACGTCGCGGACGATCTTCGACTTGGGCCGATGGGTGGCGATCGGGCCCCCCAGATTGACCGAGGCCGCGGCCGCCTCCCAGTCCGAACTGACGCCGGCCTCGGCCTTGCGCTGCAACGCCTTCTCGGCTTCGGCCATTGATGGCGCGGGGCCGAACATGCGTCCGGCCAGGCGGTTGAGCACGATGCGCGGTTTGCGGTCCGAGCCCAGGGCTCGGTCGATTTCATCGGATAGACAACGGGCCGCGATCAACGCCGGCACGGTCAGTTCGGAGACCACCAGCACCTCATCGCAGCCGCCGAGGGCTTCCACCGACCAGGACCGACGGTGGCGCGGCATATCCAGGATCACCCAGTCGTAGCTTTCGCAGCTGACCTCCAGCACCCGCAACACCGCCTCGCGACTGACGGCTTCGAACGCGGCGGGGTCACGGGCGGCGGCCAGCAGGTCGAGCTGGGGGGTCACGGGCGTGACGAAGGCCTGCAGCATGGCCACGTCGAGGCGCTCGACGGACTGGCTGAAGTCCGCAAGCTTCATCGCCGGCTTGGAGCCCAGATAGGCCGCCGCCGCGCCGTCGGCGAAATTCAGATCGATCAGGCAGACGGACTTGCCCTTGGCCGGCGACTGCCGCGTGCAGAGCGCGGTGGCGATCTCGATGGCCAGCGTGGTGGCGCCGGAGCCGCCCACAGCGCCGGTGATGGCCCAACAGCGGGCGACCGCTGCCCCCGCCGGCGCGACGGCCGGCGTCTTTTCGCAGACCAGGGCGGCGACCGTCGCGGCGAAATTTTCGTCGCTGTAGGGCGCATCGAGGATGTCGGCGCGCTCCAGTCGCAGCAGGTTGCGGACCACCGAGGTCGGCAGGCGCGCCCCGACCAGCAAGGTCGGCGGCGGCGCGGGACAGGCCGCCAGCGCCTTGACGATCAGATCCAGGGCGGCGGGATCCCAGGCGTCGGCGTCGATGATGATCAAATCCGCGTCGGCGAACCCCAGCGCGGTCAGACGCTCAAGCCCGGCGAGCTCCACCTGTGCGCCGGCCAGCGGCCCCCCGATGAGCGCCGACAGCGCCTGGCCAAGCGCCAGGACGCGGAGTCCCGCGAGCGCTTGGACGGGAAAGGGCTGGGCACTCATACAAAACTACCTTCCAGAGGCGGGGATCACGGGGGCGATGGCGCCGCGAAGTTGCGGCGTCGGTCTTACCGGGCCACGCAGTTCGAGAGCGACCGGGTCACGGCTCATGGGCTTGTCGAGCGACGCCTTGCCATTGAGCATGAAGTTCGCGGTGCCCGGCTCCGGCGCGCCAAGCGAGGCCGTGTTGGCGGCCTTGTCGAAGTCGCGCGCCGTGACGATGTGCGGGGTGACGATGATCACCAGCTCGGTCTCGTTGCGCTTCCAGCGGGCCGAACGGAACAGGGTCCCGAGCACCGGAATGCTGCCCAGCACGGGGAACTGGCGCAGGTCGTTGGTGTAGTCGTGCAGGAACAGGCCGCCGATCGCCAGCGAGTCACCGTCGCGGATTTCCACGGTCGTGTCGGCTCGCCGGGTAATCAGGCCGGGCACCTGCACGCCATTGATCTTGATCGCATTGGTCTGATCGAGCTGGCTGACCTCGGGGGCCACGGCCATGCGGATCAGGCCGTTGTCCTGCACGATCGGCTGGAAACCGAGCTTCACGCCATAGGTGCGGAATTCGATGGTGATGCCGTTGATGCCTTGCGGCACGGGGTAGGGAAATTCGCCACCGGCCAGGAAGCTGGCCTTGCCCCCGGAGACCGCCACCAGCGTTGGCCGCGCCAGGGTCCGGACGATGCCCTTCTCCTCAAGCGCCTGCAGTCTCAGATCGACCCCGTTGGGGCCGGCATGGGTGGCAAAGCCGAGGATCCCGTTGGCGGGCGTGTTGCCGATCAGGCCGCTGCCGAAATTCAGCGTCGTGTTGCCGCTGGTGATGGCGCCGGAGAAGCCGATGTCCTGCAAAGCCGAGCGGGTGGCCTCCATCACCCGGACCTCCAGCACGACTTCCTGCGAGGCGCTGACGATGAGGGCTGAGGTCGCCGCGTCCGGCGCGAACCGGTCGGCCAGCGCCTTGGCGCGGGCCGCGACACTGGCTGTCGATACCGTACCGGTCAGCAGCAGCCCCTCGCCAAGGGTCTGGACGCGGACGTCCTCGCCCGGCAGCGCGGTCTTCAGGTCGCCTTGCAGCGCCGCGGCGTCGTAGCCGACCCGCACGTCGATGACCTCGATCAGCCGGCCCCCAGGCCCGTAGACCAAGAGGTTGGTCGATCCCGGCTCGATGCCGCGCACATAGAAGCTGCGGTCGGTGGTGGCGACCACCTCGGCGATGTCCGGCTGGGCGACGATGATCCTGCTGGCCGGTTCGTTCAGCCGGAACGACAGGGACTTGTTGCGAGGCACCGAGATAACGCGCGAGGCGGCGGCTTCGCTGGTCATGACGGCAGCGAAGGTGGGGGCGGCAGCGAAGGTGGGGGCGGCGGCGAGGGCCGGGGCGGCGGCCGCTGTCGCGCCAAGGACGACGGCTGCGGCGCAGAGCGCGGGGGCGAGGCGACGGGCCATGGTGGGGGACTCCCGGAACGTCATGCGGGGTGCGGCCGCGACGCCAGCGGCGCGTCGGACGGTTTGTCGGGGTTAGCGGCGGCCGCGGGCGCGGGCGCCGCGGACTCAGGCGACGCCTTGGGTCCGGGCCGTGAGGCGCCGAGGCTGCCCCGCCGCTCCGGCTCGACGACGACGATCAGGCCGGTCGCCGGCGCGGCCGGGAGTGACCGGTGCAACGATGCGTGAATCGCCCGCGGGGCCGAGCCCGCGCCGCTGCCGAACGCGCCGGCGCGCAAGGGGCCGGTCTGGGCCAGATCGGTCGAGCCGGTCCGACGCAGAGCCAGGGAGAGCTTGCCCAGATCGCCGGCGACAGCCAGCTTCTGGGCGTCCGGCACGCTGACTTCGAGCGTCGCGGTAGACGGGGTTGCGGGCTTGTTGGAGGTGAGGTCGGCATTGAGATCGACGCCGAGAACGCGGATGTTCTGGGTCACGACCTCTGAGACATAGGTGCGGATGTTGCCGTCCGGAGTCAGGTCGCGCATCAGCACCACATCGACCCGGTCACCGGGCAAGGC
>JANXXA010000386.1 GCA_025350885.1 Phenylobacterium sp. | reverse complement strand
CAGCACGACCAGGGCCACGAGCGGCAGGATCGAGCCGATCGGCCCCGACAGGAAACTGGCGATGTCGCCTTGAGGCGCGGCGGCGCCGGCGGCTTGGGCATAGGCTGGGGTGGCGAACATGGCCTCTCCGGAAATGGGCGCGGACGCGGGCCTTTCTGAAGGCCCCCGCTCGAAGTCGGCGGAAGCTATGCGCTACGACCCCGATTTGCAATGGAACGCGCCCAGGTCAGGGTTTAAGCGTCGCGGCGATGACACATGAGCTTGAGCCTGTGCTGGATCGAATCGCCGACGCCTTAGAGCGCCTGGCGCCCGCGCGGCCGCCGGAGCCGGCGTTTTCGGCCGCGCGACTGTTCCGCCATGATCCGGCAAGCGGCGTCTTCCATCCCGCCCCGGACTATCCCCTGCCGCTGGCCGCCCTGGTCGGCATCGACCGGCAGAAGGCGCGGTTCGTGGAAAACCTGCGGCGGTTCGCCGGCGGCCTGCCCAGCAACCACGCCCTGCTCTGGGGCGTGCGCGGGACCGGCAAGAGCTCGCTGGCCAAGGCCGCCTTCATGGCCGTGGCGCCCGCCGCGCCGGAGCTGAAACTGGTGGAGGTGGACCGCGACGAGGTCACCGAACTGCCCGGCCTGTTCGACCGGCTGCGTGCGCGCACCGAACGATTTGTCGTGCTGTGCGACGATCTGTCCTTCGAGGAGGGGGCGGCGGCCGCCAAGGCGTTGAAGTCGGCGCTGGAGGGCGGGGTTTCAGGTCCGCCGGCCAATGTGCTGTTCGTCGCCACCTCCAACCGCCGCCACCTGATGCCCAGATCCCACGGCGAAGGCGGCGGCCCCGCGGAGGATCGCGGCCTGATCGCCATCGCCGAGGACGCCGAGGAGGAGGTCAGCGTCTCTGACCGCTTTGGCCTGTGGATCGGCTTCCCGCCGATGGATCAGGCGACCTATCTGGAGGCGGTGAAGGGCTACGCCAAGCGCTACAAACTGAAGGCGCCCGACCTGGAGCGCCGCGCCCTGCAATGGGCCCAGCTGCGCGGCGCCCGCTCCGGCCGCGTCGCCTGGCAGTTCATCCGCGACCTGGCGGGGGAACTGGGCGTGAGCCTGCCGTTGTGAGGCCCAGCTACCTCGGCAGCACCAGTTTCGGGTCGACCGGGCGGGCGCGTTCCAGGGGGTTGGGCGCGTAGCGGACCTCGAAGTGCAGTTGCGGCTCGGAGACGCCGCCCGAGACGCCGGCCTGGCCGATCTGCTGACCCTGCATGACCTTCTGCTGCATCTTCACCTCGACGTGGCTGAGGTGGCCGTAGGCGGTAACCCAGCCGTCGGCGTGCTTGATCAGCACCAGGTTTCCGAAGCCGGGCACCTGATCGCCGGCATAGACCACGTCACCGTCGGCGGCTGATCGAACGGATGCCCCGCTGTCGGCGCGGATATTGATGCCATCGTTGCGCTGGCCGCCGTCCTTGGGGCCGAACTCGGAGATCAGCTCGCCACGCATCGGCCAGTTGAAGCGGCCCTTGCCCAACTGCGAGACCTGGGCGTCGGTGGGCGCCGGTGTCGTCGCAGGCACGACCGCCGGCGGGACGTAGATCCGCTGCGGGGCGCCGGAGGGCTGATAGGGCTGCGGCCGCGACGGCAGGTCGGATCCGCGCTGGGTGGTGATCGGCTCGTCGCGCGGGGGCTCAGCCGGGCGGGGGTAGCTGCGCGACGGACGCTCGACAACCGCGCTCGGCTCGGACGCGCGCAGGGGTCCATGGTCGCGATATCCGGACGGCAGGCGAAGCTTCTGGCCGGGCTTCAGGCGTGTTCGGCGCGACAGGCCGTTCTCCGTGCGCAGTCGCTCGGCGCTGACGCCAAACCGTTGGCCGACCAGGGCCAGGGTGTCGCCCGCCCCCGCCACATAGCCCTTGGCCGAAATTCCCGGACCGCGCAGCACCTGGCCGGGACGCAGCGCCGAGCTCTTCAGATGATTGTCGCCCTTCAGGCTGTCGATGTCGGTGTCGAGCTTGCGGGCGATCTTCTCCAGGGTGTCACCCTTGCGGACCCGGTAGGGCGCGCCCCGGCCCTCGATATTGACCAGCCGGCCGGCGACACTGTGGCCGCCGGTGGCGGGCAGGTCCGCGCCGTCGTCGGGACCCGGCGCGGTCGCATGACGCCCGCGCGCGACCTTGGTCGGCGACGGCCCATCCAGCTTCTCGACAACCGGGGGCGTACCCTCCGCGCCAGGAATGCGCAGCTTCTGGCCGGTCCGCAACGAGGTCTTGGCCGACAGGCCATTGGCCGTGCGCAGGTCGTCGATCGAGACGTGGAACCGCTTGGAGATCGAGAACAGGGTGTCCCCATGAACCACCGCATAGGCTTGCTTGGCGGCGCGCGGGCCATGCAGCACGTCGCCGGGCTGGATCACCGCGGACTTCAGTCCGTTCAGCGCCTTCAGATCCTCGACGGTGGTGTCCAGCTTGTCGGCGATCTTGTCGAGCGTGTCGCCCTTGCGAACGATATAGGCGCCGCGATCGCCAGCGACACCGACGACCTTGCCATTGGCCGCCACGGGCTTGCCGGCATGATGGTGGTGATGGCGCGCGCGCGCCTCGGCGGGGCCGGCGCAGAGCGCGCTGGTCGCCAGAAGCATCAGGGCCGATCGCTGGAGAAAGTGCGTCATTGCCGCTCCGGAAGCAGGGGTGGCCGGAAGAAGGTGGTGGCCGGAAGAAGGTGGATGAGTCGGGGCGTTAAGGTTGATGATGGGTTAACCGCCCCAGTCGCGCCAACCCGCAAACTGGCGTGGCTCAGCACGTCTTCGTTAGAGTTCCTTGGCCACCCCATCGAGCAGCGGCACGAAGCGGACGTCGGTCAGGGCCTCGAACACAAATCCACCCTTCCCGTCACTGGTGTAGCGCCGCAGGCTCTGCACCGGCCCCTTGCCGATGGGCGCCACGAGCACGCCGCCCGGCTTGAGCTGGGCCAGCAGGGCCTTGGGTTCATCTGACGCCGCGGCTGTGACCATAATGCGGTCAAAGGGCGCCTGTTCGGGCCATCCCTCCCCGCCATCGCCGAACCGGGTGATCACATTGGTCAGACCCAGCGTCCTGAAGCGCGCCTCGGCGTCACGCATCAGGGTCCGGTAGCGCTCCACGGTATAGACCAGCCGCGAGAGCTTGGAGAGGATCGTCGTCTGGTAGCCCGACCCGGTGCCGATCTCCAGCACCCGGTCGCGCCTGTCGACCTTCAGCGCCTGGGTCATCAGGCCGACGATGAACGGCTGGCTGATGGTCTGGCCACAGGCGATCGGCAGGGCCGAGTCCTCGAAGGCGCGATCCTTGAACAGATCCTGGGTGAACAGCGGCCGGGGCGTGGTCTCGATGGCGCCGAGCACCGCCGGCTCGGTGACGCCCTGTGAGCGCAGGGCCAGGATCAGGCGCGCCAGCTGGGTCTCGTGGGTGTCCTTGTGCGGAGGTTTGGACACGTCAGAGCTTCGGCGGGACGCCGCCCAGCACCGCTTTCAGCGCGTGGACGCTGGGCATGTGGGTCAGGTCGATGTGCAGCGGCGTTACCGAGATGCGGCCCTCGTAGAGCGCGCGAAGGTCGGTGCCGTCGGCGGGCTTGGACCGCTCCTGGCGGAACCCCATCCAGTAGTAATCGCGGCCGCGCAGGTCGGTGCGTTTTTCCGCGTGGCGGATGTGGGCGTCGCGAAAGCCCTGGCGGGTGACCTCAACCTCGGTGATCGACGCGACATCTCCGGCCGGGAAGTTGATGTTCATCACCACGTCGCTTGCCCAGCCGGCGTCCACCAGGGTCCTGATGATGCCAGGTGCGAAGGCTACGGCGGGGGCGTAGCTGGGGTCCGGATCATGGAAACCCATCTGCGACAGCGCGATGCCCGGGACGCCCAGCGCCATGGCCTCGATGGCGCCGGCCACCGTGCCCGACATGGTCACGTCCTCTGCCAGGTTCGCGCCGCGGTTGACGCCCGACAGCACGAGGTCCGGCCGCTTGCCCTCGACAAGGGTGTTCAGGCCCATCAGCACGCAATCGGTCGGCGTGCCGGTGGTCGAAAATCGCCGCGCGTCCAGGCGCCGCACGCGGATCGGGTCGGCCAGGGTCAGCGCCCGGCCGGCGCCGGACTGCTCGTACTCCGGCGCACAGATCCACACATCGTCGGACAGCCGCGCCGCGATCCGCTCCAGCGCCGCCAGCCCCTCGGCATGGATCCCGTCGTCGTTGGTGAGCAGGATTCTCACTTAAACCCTGCGGAAATTGAGAGGTTCAAGCTTTCCCCCCGATGTGGGTCAGGCCCGGCAGATAGGGGTGCAGCGCCTGCGGGATGGCGATGCGGCCGTCCTCGTCCTGGTAGTTCTCCATCAGCGCCACCAGCGTGCGGCCGACCGCCAGACCCGAGCCGTTCAGGGTGTGGACGAACCGCGTGCCCTTCTCGCCGGCGGCCTTAGTGCGGGCGTCCATGCGCCGGGCCTGGAAATCCCCGCAGTTGGAACAGGAGCTGATCTCGCGATAGCGCCCCTCGGACGGCAGCCAGACCTCCAGGTCGTAGGTCTTCTTCGCCCCAAACCCCATGTCGCCCGTACACAGCAGCATGGTGCGGAACGGCAGTTCCAGCCGCTTCAGCACCGCCTCGGCACATCCGACCATCCGTTCGTGCTCTTCGTCCGACGTGTCGGGCTCGACGATCGAGACCAGCTCGACCTTGTAGAACTGGTGCTGGCGGATCATGCCCCGGGTATCGCGCCCCGACGCCCCGGCCTCGGAGCGGAAGCAGGGGGTGAGCGCGGTGTAGCGGAGCGGCAGGTCGTCCTGCGGGACGATCTGGCCCATCACCAGACTGGTCAGCGGCACCTCGGCGGTGGGGATCAGCCAGCGGCCGTCGGTGGTCCGGAACAGATCGTCGGCAAACTTCGGCAGCTTGTCGGTGCCGTAAGCAGAGGCGTCATTGACCAGCAGGGGCGGCGAGACCTCGGTGTAGCCATGCTCAGTGGTCTGAAAGTCCAGCATGAACTGGCCGAGCGCCCGTTCCAGCCGCGCCAGCTCGCCCTTCAGCACCACGAACCGCGAGCCGCTCATCCGCACCGCCGCCTCGAAATCCAGCAGCCCCAGTCCCTCGCCGAGATCGACGTGATCCTTGGGGTTGGAAATCGCGAACGGCGTCCCCCAGCGGCGGACTTCGACGTTGGCGTGCTCATCCTTGCCGCTCGGCACGTCGGACGCCGGAATGTTCGGCAGTCCGGCCAGCAGGTCGTTCAGCGCCTGGCCTGCGGTCCGCTCGGCTTCGCTCTCGGTATCCAGCACAGCCTTCAGTGTCTCGACCTGGGCCATCAGGCGCGCGGCCTCAGCCTCATCCCTGGCGGCCTTGGCGGCGCCGATCTTTTTCGAGGCGTCGTTGCGTTCGGCCTGGGCGGTCTGCCAGCCGTGCTGGGCGGCGCGCAGCCGGGTGTCGAGCTCAAGTATCTGCGCCACCAGCGCCGAACCCGACAGCCCTCTCGCGTCCCAGCCTTTGACGTAGGGCGCAGGGTTTTCGCGAAGGGCTCGGATGTCGTGCATGGACGCCGCAATGTGGGAGGCAAGCGGCTCTCTCTAGAGCGCGTCGGCAGGGGCGCCAAGCTGCGCCGCCCATTCAAGGGAAGTGATCAGGTGACCGCGACGTCCCGCGCGCTGTCTTCCTTCCCGCGGCGTCGCTCGATGACCCAGACGCAGCCGATGGAGAGGAAATATAGCCCGATGATCGGGATCGACAGCAGGGTCTGGCTGATCGGATCGGGTGGCGTGATGATAGCTGCGACCACGACCACGGCCACCACCGCATAGCGCCAGCCCGCCATCAGCATCTTCGACGTCACCAGCCCGGCCAGCCCCAGCAAGGTGAGCACCACCGGCAACTGAAAACACAGCCCGAAGGCCATCAGCAGAGTGGTCACCAGGTCGAAGTATTCAGAAACCTTGGGCAGCAGGTTCACCGAAATGCCGCTGACCTCGACGATCTGCTGCGACGCGGCGAACCAGAGCACGAACGGCAGGATCATGAAGTAGACCATCGCCGCGCCCAGCCCGAACAGCACCGGCGAGGCGATCAGGAACGGCAGGAAGGCGCGGCGCTCGCGCTTGTAGAGGCCGGGCGCCACGAACGCGTAGACCTGCTGGGCCAGCACCGGGAACGTCAGGGCGACACCGCCCAGGGCAGAGAGCTTGACCTTGGTGAAGAAGAATTCCAGCGGGGCGGTGAAGACGAGGTGGGTGACGTTGCCGGGGGCCGGCGGGGCCTCCCGCAGCCCGGCCAACACCAGGAACATGTTCTTCGCGCCGGTAAGCGCACTCACCACATCGAAGGCCCCACCGCCCTTGGCCTCCTGGGCGCGGACGGCCAGCAGTCCCGAGGCCACATTGAAGGGATGCAACAACAGCGTGAATATCTGGGTCGAGAAGACGAAGCAGACGATAAAGCCGATGAACAGCGCGATCACGCAGATGATCAGGCGCTTGCGCAGTTCGACCAGGTGATCCAGCAGCGGCGCGCGCGAGGCCTCGATGTCGTCGTCGGGGGCGTCGCTCATGCGTCGGTCTTTGCGGACTTGCGGGCGCGCGCGGCCGGTCTGGCTGCGGGTTTCGCGGCTGTGGGCTTTCGCCCAATCGACTTGGCGGCGGGGGTCTTGGCGGCGGGGGTCTTGGCGACAGCCTTGGGGGCGGAAGGCTTCTTCGCGCGAGGTTTGCGGACCTTGGCCAGCGGCTGCATCTCGACGGCGGCCTCCGTCGAGGCATAGGGATAGCTCACCGGCTGGTTCAGCTGCACGCCGACGTCGCTGAGGCCCTGGCTGATATCCTCGAAGGTCTGGGTCATCTCGCTCGTACCGGCGACATCGCCGAACTGGCCCTTGCGCATGGCCTCGACCTCCTTGCGCAGCTCGTCGAGCTCGGACTGGCGGGCCATCTCGTCGAAGCTGGCGCGGAATTCGGCGGCCATGGCCCGCACCCGGGCCATGAACTGGCCGAGCTTGCGCAACAGGACAGGCAGGTCCTTGGGACCGACGACGATCAACGCCACGATCCCGGCCAGCATGAATTCCAGCAGACGACCTTCAGGAAACATGGCCGTGCCTTAGCGTGGTTTCAGGCGCAGTGGAAACGGGCCCGCGAGGCCGGACGGCTCAGCCCTTGGCCTTGGCGCCGGCGCGGGTCTTCGGCAGCGGCTTGGCCGGCTCTTCCTCGTGCGCCTCTTCCTCGCCCTTCAGGCCCTCGCGGAACGCCTTGATGCCCTTGGCGGTGTCGCCCATGATTCCGCTGATCCGGCCACGCCCGCCGAACAGCAGGGCGACCACGACCACGACGGCCAGAATGTGCCAGATGGAAAGCGCGCCCATGGCGTCGAAACTCCTAAGCCGTCGCGTCCCGGCGACATCGTCCTGGCGCTATATAGTCCGTCTGCGTGCGCCGCGCCACGCGACATTCCGGCCGAGCTAGCCGGTTTCCTCGCCCAGGAAGTCGGTGTGGAACTCCGGGGCGTCGCCGGCGTCCAGCGGATCTTCGTCCGGCGACAGCGCGCCGGGGTCGGGGACGGCGAAGTCAGCCGGCAGGTCCAGCGACAACAGGCCGGCGGCGCGCATCTCCGCAGCGCCCGGCAGGTCGCCAATGCTGGCCAGGCCGTAGTGCTCGAGAAAGGCTTCGGT
>JANXXA010000331.1 GCA_025350885.1 Phenylobacterium sp. | reverse complement strand
CGGCCGGACGCGCGGTTCGTCGGCGTCGAGCGCGATCCGGCGGCCCTGGCGCTGGCGCGCGGCAACATCGCACGTAATGGCCTCAAGGACCGGGTCGAGGCCGTCGCCGGCGATGTGGCCCTGCGGTTTTCCGGCCTGGGCCTGCCGGTGTTCGACGCCGCCATGGCCAATCCGCCGTTCTTCGACGACCCCAATGCCCTGCGCGGTCCCGCGGCCGAGCGGCGCGGCGCCTGGATGGCCGACGACGGGCTGGCGGCCTGGATCGGCTTTCTCTCCAAGGCGGTGCGCGAAGGCGGCGCGATCACCCTCATCCACCGCGCCGACCGGCTGGCCGACATCCTGGCCCTGCTGGCGCCCAAGGCCGGCTCGGTCCAGGTGCGCCCCGTGCTGCCGTTCGCCGATCAGCCGGCCAAGCGCGTGCTGGTCCGGGCGATCAAGTCCGGCAAGGCGCCCATGCGGCTGCTGCCACCGCTGGTGCTGCATGACCGCGACGGCGGCAAACACACGTCGCAGGCCGAGGCGATCCTGCGCGGCGAGGCGGCGCTGGACTGGCTCTGACCGCCACGGGAGATGGGGAGACAAGGCGGCACAAGACGTGTCGCCAGATTGCGGAGACAGTCGGACCTGCCCTGGCCCCGGCGGGCATCAGGGCTATTTGCAACTGTTACCGAAGTTCTAGTCCAGCGTAATTCAGCGGATCAGGAGGTGTCGGCGGGCGGCGGCGCCTGGTCGTGGCCGTTGGGGCGCGAGCCCGGTGTGGGGCCAGGCCCCAGCGGGGCGGGTGAAGCCGCAGCCTTGTGCGGGGCCAGCACCGCGTCGGCCCTGGCGGCTTCCACGCTGAGCTCTTCGCAGAGCCGGGCGATCAGCTGGTCGGGGTGGAGGTCGAGGAAGTCCTCTTCCTCGGAAACATCGTCGAGGCGTTCCTGGATCAATCCGAGAACGTGGTAGGACTCGCCGTCGTCATCTTGGATCTCCGGGTCCCAGTCGGCGCAGAGCACCGCCTCGACGCCGCGCTGCAGCTGAAGCTTGCGCCGCTTGACGGCGACCGCATGGACCTGGGCTTGAGCTTTCGCCGCCTCGGGCTCGCCGCGCAGCCTATCCTTCTCCAGCTTGCCGTGCAGGGCCACCGACTGGCGCGCGGACCGGGCGAGCTTGACCACGGTGTCCGAGAGCAGCGCCATGTCCGCCGCCGCCTCGGCCTCCAGCGCGCGCTGCTGGACCGCGCACAGCAGCGCCACGGTCTTCTCGGCGACAAGGCCGAGCAACTGCTCGCGGCGTTCGGCTGTGGGGGTCGGGTCCGACATGGAACAAAACAAGAACATCAATCACGGCGGATGTCAAGCTTTTCGTGGAATTTCTTTCCGCCGTTCCGGAATTGCGGTGGGACAGGGTCGAGCCTTCGGGAATGTCTATGGCGACCGGCCGGGTCCGCGAAGGCATGATTAGGGGACACGATACCTATCCCCCCTGGGCGCACCTTCGGCAGTTCTCTTTCTGTTCCGGACGTGTTATGCTGTCCGCACATGGCCCGCCTCGCTCGTGTAATCGTTCCCGGTATTGCGCACCATGTCACCCAGCGCGGCAATCGGCGTGAGCCGATCTTCTTCGAGGATGGCGACCAGGAGGTCTACCGGGACCTGCTCGCCGAACAGACCCGCAAGCGCGGCGTCGAGGTCTGGGCCTACTGCCTCATGCCCAACCACGTCCACCTGATCCTGACGCCGTCCGACGACCTTGGGCTGGGCCTGGCGGTCGGCGAGGCGCACCGGCGCTACACCAACTTCGTCAATGCCCGAGGACGCTGGACCGGCCATCTCTTCCAGCGCCGCTTCGCGTCGGTGGTCATGGACGAGGCCCATCTGGTCGCCGCGGCCCGCTACGTGCCCATGAACCCCGTCCGCGCGCGGCTGACCGCGCGGCCGCAGGACTGGCCCTGGTCCAGCGCACGCGCCCATCTCAAGGGAGATGACGACGGCCTGGTGGCCGTGAGACCGCTCCTGGACCGCATCGGTGATTTCGCCGCCTTCCTCGCCGAGGGGGAAGACCCCGCCGCCTGCGGCGCGCTTCGCGCCGCCGAGACCACCGGCCGGCCGCTCGGCAATGCGGCGTTCATCAAAGGCCTCGAGCGCATCCTGGGCCGAAGGCTTGCACGCGGCCGACCTGGCCCGAAGCCGGCGTCGGCCGGCTCACAGTGTCAGCAGGGGTTGTGGGGATAGGTATCGTGTCCCCTAATTTCCCGCGACCGACCGATGTACGGAGCCGAGGCCACCACGTCCAATGCGCCGTAGATGCGGGCGAGGAAGGTGTCGGCGACGGCGGGCGAACTCTCGCTGGCGATGTATGTCCAGATGTCGAGGAGGTCGGCGCGGGCAAGCGGCGCGCGAAGGATGCGAGCCATGCGGCGGAGTGGCTGCTACCGCCCCGCTCGGGCGTCGCGCAACAGCGCGTCGAGCGGCTCAAGCGGGGCCGCCTCTCCGCGCGCGATCTGCTCGCGTCCGGCCGCCAGTTTCGCCGCGATGTCGTCGTGGCTATCGACCAGGAACCGATCAATATCGGCGTCGGTGTCGCGCACCTCCGCCCGTTGCCCAGGGGTCGCTTTGGCGTTCATGCTACAACTCTAGCACATCGCCGCGACGGGGTGCAGCGGCGTTGGGGATAGGGCGACAGCCTTGGCGAAGCGATAACGATCCCTCGGGCCGGCTTGGCGCAGTGAGGAGAGGCAGGCCAGCGGCCGATCACACCTTGCGGATGGGTCCGGGATAGTCGGCGATCCGGGGGTCGGCGGTCAGCAGGGTTATGCCCTCGACCGTCGCCTGGGCGACGAGCAGGCGATCAAAGGGGTCGCGGTGCAGCCTGGGCAGGCTGTCGATCGACACCACATGCTCGCTGGTGATGACCAGTTCCGAATAGCCGTTGTCGAGCAGGCCCCGGCGCAGCAGACGGGGATCAGCCTGGAAGTCCTCCCGCCCCAGCCCGAGCTTGATGGCGGTTTCCCACAGGCTGACGACGCTGAAGACCAGGGCGTTGCCGGGATCTTCGATCAGGTCTCGCGCCGCCGGCGAAAGTCGCTCAGGCGTCCCCGCCGCCCACAACAGGATGTGGGTGTCGAGCAGCAGCTTCATGCCTCGCCGCCGAACAGCGCCGCGATGATCTCCTCGCCCATCCGGTCGAAGTCGTCGGGCGCCGCGATCTGACCCGCCAGGAACCCCAGCCGCCGCACCTGCCCACCGGTCGGAGCCTCGATCGCCGTGACCTTGACCATCGGTTTGCCGGCCTTGGCGATGACGAACGACTCGCCCTTCGCGGCGGCGTCGATCAGCCGCGAGAGGTGGGTCTTGGCCTCATGGATATTGACCGTCCGCATCGCTGTCTTCCCAAGACTAAGTTTGGTTAGTCTAGTTTAAAAACGCTTATCGCGCAAACGCGGGAAATTGGGGTTGAGCGGGCGCGCGGGGCTTGGCGGGCGTGCTTGACGCCGGTCGGGGGAGCGGCCAACGTGGCTGCCGCACCAACGCAGACCCGAACGCAGGAGGACCTTGTGATGACACCCATTGCCTCAGCCCTTCGTCGCGTCGCCGTGCGGGTTGCCTAAGGCAGCCGATCCTGCCTCGAAAAGACGGGATTTTGCGGTCGATGCCGGATTGGCTCATGACCTCAAGGAAACCCTGACATTGAACATCCCCATCGGGATCGCCGCCTACGGGTGGAACGACACGCTGCAACACGACTTCCAACCCCATGCCGACGCAGGCCTGGTTCCCGCCCGCGTCATCGTCCAGCAACG
>JANXXA010000076.1 GCA_025350885.1 Phenylobacterium sp. | reverse complement strand
CGGAGACCCGCTTCGGTCCCAGGCGCGGCAAGCTGGTCGAGGTGATCGGCCGCGAGGACGAGCCCCGCGCCGCCTCGCTGATCGCCATCCACGCCCACGGCATCCCCACCGGCTTCTCCGCCGCCGCCGAGGCCGAGGCCGCCGCCGCCCAGCCCCCGACGCTGGCCGGCCGCGAGGACCTGCGCGACGTCCCCTTCATCACCATCGACCCGGCCGATGCGCGCGATCACGACGACGCGGTCTATGCCGAGCCGGACACCGACCCGAAGAACCCGGGCGGCTGGATCGTCTGGGTGGCCATCGCCGATGTGGCGGCCTACGTGCGTCCGAACTCGGCGCTCGACGAGACCGCGCGGGAGAAGGCCAACAGCGTCTATTTCCCCGACCGGGTGGAGCCAATGCTGCCCGAGGTGCTCTCCAACGGCCTCTGCAGCCTCCGCGAAGGCGAAAACCGCGCCTGCCTGGCGGTGCGCATGGTCTTTGGCGCGGATGGGCGCAAACGCAGCCACAAATTCGTCCGCGGCCTGATGCGCTCAGCCGCCAAGCTCTCCTACGAGCAGGCCCAGGCCTGCGCCGACGGGACGCCGGACGACAAGACCGGGCCGATCGCCAGGACCGTCATCCAGCCGCTCTACGCTGCCTATGGCGTGCTGCTGAAGGGCCGCAACGTCCGCTCGCCCCTGGCTATCGAGAGCGCCGAACGGCGGATCGTGATCAATCCCGCCGGCGAGATCGCCTCGATCACGCCCCGCGCCTCGCTGGAAGCCCACAAGCTGATCGAGGAGATGATGATCCAGGCCAATGTCTCCGCCGCCGAGACGCTGGAAGCCAGACGCATCGCCCTGATCTACCGGATCCACGACACGCCCAGCCTTGAGAAGGTCCAGGCGCTGGCCGATTTCCTGCAGACGCTGGACATCGCCTGGTCGAAGGGCGAGGCGCCGCGCACCGACCGCTTTAACAAGCTGCTGGCCGACACCCGGGAAACGCCCAACGCCGAGATCGTCAACGAGGTGGTGCTGCGCACCCAGATGCAAGCGATCTATTCCACCGAGAACATCGGCCACTTCGGGCTGAACCTGTCGAAATACGCCCACTTCACCTCGCCGATCCGTCGCTATGCCGACCTGATCGTCCACCGGGGCCTGATCGGGGCGCTGGGGCTGGGCGCCGATGGCCTTTCGGACCGAGACATCGCCAAGATGAAGGACACCGCGGAGAGCATCACCTTCGCCGAGCGCCGGGCCATGGCCGCCGAGCGCGACGCCACCGACCGCTATGTGGCCGCCTTCCTGGCCGACCGGGTCGGCGCGGAGTTCGCCGGACGGATCACCGGGGTCACGCGCTTTGGCCTGTTCGTCCGGCTGGACGAGACCGGCGCCGACGGTCTCTGCCCGGTCTCCAAGCTGGGCAGCGAATACTTCGTCCACGATGATCGGAGCCACGCCCTGGTGGGCGAGCGAACCGGCGCGCGCTGGCCGCTGGGCATGCGGGTGCAGGTCAGGCTCGCCGAGGCCACGCCGATCACCGGCGGCCTGCTGTTCGAGATGCTGAGCGAGCCGGCCGCGGCCGACCCCAATGCGCCGCGCCCTCGGCTTGGCATGCGTCAGCGCAACGACCGCCACCCTCCCGGCCGTCCGCCCGGCATCCGCACGGGCCGCAAGCCGAAGATGGGCGGCAAACGGCGTTAGAGCGGCGGCTCGGCGACTTTCCGGGGCCCCAGGAACGCCCTGGCCAGCAGCATGATCGGCGCGATCAGCACCCAGCAATAGAGCGTCAGGATGCCGTGGCCGGTGACCAGCAGCCAGAGCCCGACACCGAACGAAATACCTGGACTGGACGCGCGGGCGAGCCGGTACATCCGCTCGCGACCGCTGATCCCATTCATCAGCCGTCCTTTGTCGCGGGTCGCCACCAGCACGAGGATGACGTTTCCGACCGACACAGCCACCAGCACCGAGCCGTAGGTCGCCCAGGCCATACCATCGGTAAAGCCGTCCCGACCCACCCAGGCCGAGGTGAATGGCATCAGGCTCACCGGAATCAGGAACAGCAGATTGGCGATGGCCACAGCCCAGTCAAAATGTTCCAGCCGCCGCATCGTGCTCATGTGGGCCAGCCAGAAGACGCCGCCCAAGGCGAAGCTCGTCGCAAACGCCCGCAGATGGCCGGAGAGTTCCGCCAGCGTCGCCGCCTGCCCGAGACCTGGTGTCGGCGGCCGCAGTTCCAGCACCAACAGCGTCATGACGATGGCGAACACCGC
This sequence comes from Phenylobacterium sp., assembly GCA_025350885.1. Taxonomy (GTDB): domain Bacteria; phylum Pseudomonadota; class Alphaproteobacteria; order Caulobacterales; family Caulobacteraceae; genus Phenylobacterium. Next base: position 382 of record JANXXA010000076.1, on the reverse strand, counting down.
ATCGGTGAAGAAGATCAGCCGGTGGACCAGCCGCTCGTCCTGAGTTTCCCGAAAACCGTCGTCCATGCCATGCCCCGTCCGCTTTGATGCCCGATTGACGCTAGGGCGCCCTTTCCTGCTCGCCCGGCTCAGTCATACAAGTGTTTCATGTCTGACGATGCCCCCGTAGTCCAAAAACCCGAAGGCCCGCCCCGGATTGCCGGCGCGCGCGCGGTGCGGCCGAAGAACGCCGCCACCGTGATGATCATCCGCCGCGACGGCCCCATGCCCCGGGTGCTGATGGGCAAGCGCCATGGCGGCCACAACTTCATGCCGAACCTGTGGGTGTTCCCCGGCGGCCGCATTGACCGCAGCGACTATCGCGCGCCCTACGCCACCGACC
>JANXXA010000275.1 GCA_025350885.1 Phenylobacterium sp. | reverse complement strand
CTTCGGCGGCTTTGTGGTCGATGTGACCAATCCGGCGGGCAACACCTTCCGTCCCCGCGTGGCGTCGCGCGACGTCTTCAACTTCGCACCGACCAACTACCTGCAGCGGCCGGACCAGCGCTACGGCATGGGAGCCTTCGCCCACTATGAGATCAACCCGCACTTCCAGGCCTATGCCGACCTGATGTTCCTGGAGGACAATTCCACCGCCCAGATCGCGCCCGGTGGGATCTTCGTCGGCGGCGGCCCAGGTCCGGGGGGCGCCTATCAGGTCAATTGCAACAACCCGCTGCTGTCGGCGCAGGAGGCAGGCTCGATCTGCACCCCCGCGCAGATTTCCACCGGGGCGCTGGCCAATCTCACCATTTCGCGGCGCAACATTGAAGGCGGCGGCCGCCTGGCGATCTTCGACCACCAGGAACAGCGCTATGTCATCGGCCTGAAGGGGGGACTGGGCGGCGACTGGAGCTACGATGCCTATCTGCAGTACGGCAAGACCGCGCTGAACCAGCAGGCGGGCGGGTTCTTCATCACCTCGCGGGTCAACAAGGCGCTGCTGGCCACCACCAACGCCGCCGGCCAGGTGGTGTGCCAGGACGTCAGCGACGGCTGCGTTCCCTACAACATCTTCAAGATCGGCGGAGTCACCACCGCGGCGCTGAACTATCTTCAGGCCCCGTCTTTCCAGTCCGGCAACATCATCGAACAGGTGGCGAACTTCAACCTGGTCGGCACGCTGCCCGACGGCATCAAGAGCCCGTTCGCCAACGACAGGGTCGGCGTCTCGATGGGCGGCGAATACCGTCGCGAGCACCTCGATTTCTCGGCCGACCTGGCCAGCGCCTCGGGCCAGTTGAACGGTCTCGGCGCCGCCCTGCCGCCGGTGAACGGCGGTTACGATGTCTATGAACTGTTCGGCGAAGCCCGCGTGCCGCTGGTGCAGGATCAACCCTGGGCCAAGGACATCACCGCCGAGTTCGCCTATCGTTTCTCCGACTACTCCAACGCCGGCGTCACCCACACCTACAAGGTCGCCGGCGACTGGACGATCATCGACGGTTTGCGCCTGCGCGCCGGCTACAACCGGGCGGTCCGGGCGCCGAACGTGGTCGAACTGTTCAGCCCGCAGAATGTGGTGATCGACGGCACGGTGGATCCCTGCGCCGGCCTCGCCCCCGGCAACCCGCTGGTGGCCCGTTGCTCAAGCCTGTTCGGCCTGACCACGGCCCAGGTGCTCGCCCTTGAGCCCGATCCGGCCAAGCAGTACAACGGCCAGACCGGCGGCAATCCGAACCTGCGGCCGGAAAAATCCGACACCTACACAGTCGGCCTGGTCTGGTCGCCAAGCTTCGTCCCGGGCCTCAACATCACCATCGACGGGTTCGACATCAAGGTGACGGACTATATCGCCGCCATCGGCGCGACCTCGATCATCACCGGCTGCGTCGATGGCTCGAACCTCGACTTCTGCGCTCTGGTGCACCGCGATGCGATCGGCTCGATCCGCTCAAACCAGGGCTACGTGATCGACACCGTGCTCAACCAGGGCGGACTGCACACCCGCGGCGTCGATGTCTCGGCGGGCTATCGAACCGGGCTTGACAGGTTCGGCCTGACCGAGGCGGGCGCGATCTCGGCAAACTTCGTCGGCACGTATCTCGACAAGCTGGAGACCACGATCCTCAACGGCCAGGCGCCGATCGAATGCGCCGGCTTCCACGGGGCGACCTGCTCGACACTGGGTGGGTCGATCACGCCCAACCCCAAATGGCGCCACAAGGCGCGCGTCACCTGGAACACGCCGTTCGAATATGGCTGGTTCGGCAACCTCGGCCTCTCGGCCCAATGGCGGTACTTCTCCTCGGTCGACCTTGACGCTACGTCCAGCGATCCGCGCCTGGCCGGCGATGTTCCGGCCACCGACAGGAAGCTCGACTCGCGCTCCTACTTCGACGTGCTGGCGACCTTCAAGGTGAAGGACAACTATTCCTTCCGGATCGGCATCAATAACGTTCTCGACCAGGATCCGCCGCTGGTCGGCTCCAACAACTGCCCCACCGGCCCCTGCAACCAGAACGTCTACGCCGTTATGTACGACGGCCTGGGCCGCTACATCTTCGTTGGACTGACGGCAGACTTCTGACCCCTTGCGGCCATCACACGGATGCGGGGAGGAGCGAGGCTTGAGACCGCTGGATCAGACCGTCGCCCTGCTGGTGGTGGATATGCAGATGGGCTTCGACGATCCCGCCTGGGGAGCCCGCAACAATCCCAGGGCGGAAGCCAATGTGGCGGCCTTGCTGGCGGCGTGGCGAGCGGCCGCCGCTCCGGTCATTCACGTCCATCATGACTCGCCCGACCCCTCGGGCCTGCTGCGGCGCGGCACACCGGGAAACGCGGCCAAGCCGGAGGCGCAGCCGATGGGGAACGAGAAACTCTATCGCAAGCGGGTCAACAACGCCTTCATCGGCACAGGCCTCGAGGCCGATTTGCGCGCTCTGGGCGTCGAGGCCCTGGCCATCGTCGGCCTGACCACCAACCACTGCATCTCGACCACGGCGCGAATGGCCGCCAACCTCGGCTTCGACACCTTCGTGCTTGCAGATGCCACGGCGGCCTTCGCCCGCGCCGATCTTAACGGCCAGGTTCGGTTGGCCGACGAGGTGCACGCCGCGGCGCTCAGCGACCTGCAGGACGAGTTCGCCCAGGTAGTCGAGACCCGCGCCGTGCTGGCGGCCGTCGCGGGCCGCGGAGCCGCCCATGTCTAGGGGCCGCGCCATAGGGATGAACTTCGCCTGTTTGATCGCAATCGTCACCGCGATCCTGTCGGGCGTCGCCGTCGCCGCGCCGCCCGCTCGTGCGCCGGACCGGCAGGCGGACCCGCGTGAGGTCGATCCCGCCATCCGTCCCGGTGACGATTTCTACCGCTACGCCAACGGCGTCTGGCTGAGGACCACGCCACTGCGGCAGGGACGGTCCAGATACGACACCGGCGCCATGCTGCGGGAAGACTCCGCGCGGCGCGTTCAGGACCTGATCGAGGCGGCCGCTACAGCCCCGACGTCAAGGCGCGCCCAGCGAGTCGGTGACTTCTACGCCAGCTGGATGGACGCGGCCGGTATCGAGGCGAAAGGTATCAGGCCGCTTTCCGGCGAGCTCGCCGCCATCGCCGCGATCCGCGACCGCCCAGCGCTTTCCGCTTATCTCGGACGCACGCTGCGGCTCGACGACGGAACCAACACTGAGACCGACGGCCTGTTCGGCGTCTGGATTCATCAGGGATTCCACGACGCCGATCACTACGCGGCACATCTGGTGCAGGGCGGGCTGGGACTGCCGGATCGCGAGGACTATCTCGATGCCGGCGCCGAAAAGGCCGCCCATCGTACACTCTACCGCGCGCATATCGCGGCGACCCTGAAGCTGGCGGGCTTCGACCAGCCCGACTTCCGCGCCGGGCGCGTCCTGGCCCTGGAAATCGCCATCGCCCGGACCCACGCTTCCGCCGACGACACCGCCGATGTCTTCAAGACCGACAACCCGTGGCGCCGCGCCGACTTCGCCGCCAAGGCGCCCGGTCTGGACTGGACCGCCTGGTTCAAGGGAGCCCGGCTGGACGGGCAGGCCGAGGTCATCGTCTGGCAGCCGTCCGCGGTCACCGGCGCGGCGGCCTTGGTCGGCGCCCAGCCGGTCGCGGCATGGCGGGACTATCTCGCCTTCCATCTCATCGCGCACTATGCGGCGGCGCTTCCCCAGGCGTTCGGCGTGGTGGATGCAACCATCGCCAGCCCGCTCGCCGGCCCCCCGCCGAGGACGCCCGCCCTCACCCCGCAGGCGCGCACGCAGCAGGCTATCGCCGCGACCACCCAGGCCCTGGGGGAAGACATCGGCCAGCTCTACGTCGCGCGCTACTTTCCGCCACAGGCCAAGGCCGCGGCCACCGCGATGGTGGAAAACATCCGCGCCGCGTTCCGTACGCGCATCGCCGGGCTGAGCTGGATGTCGCCGGCCACCCGCGACACCGCGCTGGCCAAGCTGGCGGCGGTCAGGGTCAGCGTCGGCTATCCCGACACCTGGATCGACTACGCCGGGCTCGGGGTCAGCCGCGACGACGCCGTCGGCAACCTGCGCCGGGCGGAAGCCTTCGCATATCGCCGTGAGCTCGCCAGGCTTGGCCGGCCGGTCGATGCGCGCGACTGGCTGTTGGTGCTTCCGCAAAACCCGGGCGCCAATATCAACTTCAGCCCGAACGCCCTGCAGTTCTCGGCCAGCCTCCTGCAGCCGCCCTTCTTCGACCCTGCCGGCGACGCGGCGTCGAACTACGGTTCGGCGGGCGCGGGCATGGCCCACGAGATCAGCCACAGCTTCGACGAGCTGGGCAGCATCTATGACGCCCGCGGACGCCTGGTCAGGTGGTGGACCGCCGACGACCTGGCCCGCTATCGCCGTGTGTCGGCGCCGCTGGCCGCGCAGTTCTCCGCCGACTGCCCGAAGCCTGATCTCTGCGTGAGGGGACAGCAGGTGCTGGGCGAAAACATCGCGGATCTCGCGGGACTGCGGGTGGCGTACGACGCCTACCGGCTGTCGCTGCACGCAAAGCCCGACATCGTCGTGGGTGGCCTGACCGGTGACCAGCGCTTCTTTCTGGCCTTCGCACGGCGATGGCGGCGGATCCAGACCGACGAGGCCCTGCGCGAACAGATCGCGACGGACCCCCATGCTCCGGGTGAGTTCCGCGCCGACACGGTCCGCAACCTGGAAGACTGGCGCCGCGCCTTTGCCGTCAAGCCCGGAGACAAGCTCTATCTGGCGCCTGACGCGCGCGTCGAGATCTGGTGACGCCGCCTCGCTTGACCGGCGGGACACGCATCGGATGCGGCTTAAAGCTTGCGTTCATGTGCGCTCTGCGAGTCTTGCGGCCAGGAACCCGTGAGGTTCGATGGAGGCTGACATGACCACCCACCTGCGCGCCGCGGCCCTTGCCCTGATCCTGACCGCCGCCCCGGCGTCCGCCGCGCTTGCGCAGTCGACGGCCGGCTCCGAGGCGGTGTTCCGCGCCACCACGCTCAACCTCAACGCCACCGGCGATGTGCTGGCGGCCCCGGACATGGCGGTCATCGGTCTGGGCGTCACGACCACCTCGCGGACCGCGGCCGAGGCCATGGCGGCCAACGCCCGGCAGATGGCCCAGGCCATGACCGCGTTGAAGGCGGCGGGCATCGCTGCGCGAGACATTCAGACCGCGCGGATAACCTTGAACGCCCAGTACGCCTACGATCAGGGCCAGGCGCCGCGACTGACCGGCTATCAGGCGGCCAACCAGCTGACAGTGACCGTCCATGATCTGGCCCGGCTGGGGATGGCGGTGGACGCCACGGTCTCGGCCGGCATCAACCAGGTGAACGGCATTTCCTTCGCGCTCAGCAATCCCGGCGCCGCCGAGACCACGGCGCGGGAGGCCGCCGTGCGCGCCTTGCAGGCCAAGGC
>JANXXA010000253.1 GCA_025350885.1 Phenylobacterium sp. | reverse complement strand
GCCGATGGGCGCCATATTTGATGCCATCCAACAGAAACTCGGCGCCGCCTTCCAGCCGTCGCGGCTGGAGATCGAGGACGACTCGGCGCGCCATCACGGCCACGCCGGCGCGCGGCCCGGCGGAGAGAGCCATTTCAACGTGACGATCGAGGCTCAAGCCTTCGCCGGCGCGGCCAAGGTTGCCCGCCAGCGGATGATCTACCATGCGCTGGCCGAGGAACTGGCCGGTCCATTGCACGCCTTGTCGCTGAAGGCCCTGGCGCCGGGCGAGGGGTAGGCGGTAAGCTAAACAAGCGTTTGAAGACGCCGCCCGCGAAGCGGCCACAACGATCCGGGAGCTGGCGTTTGAAGACCACGATCACCGTCAACGGGGAGGCGCGAACCCTCGACCTCGATACGCGCACGACGCTGCTGGACGCGCTGCGCGAGCACCTGGGCCTGACCGGTTCGAAAAAGGGTTGCGACCACGGCCAGTGCGGCGCCTGCACGGTGCTGGTGAACGGCACGCGGATCAATTCGTGCCTGTCGCTGGCGGCGATGCACGACGGCGACGCGGTGACCACCATCGAGGGGATCGGCTCGGTCGGAAAGCTGAGCCCCCTGCAGACCGCCTTCCTCACCGAGGACGCCTTCCAGTGCGGCTATTGCACCCCGGGCCAGATCTGCTCGGCCGTGGGCATGCTGCAGGAGGTGGCCGACAACTGGCCCAGTCAGGAGACCACCGACCTCACCGGAAAGATCTCGCTGACCGACGACGAACTGCGCGAGCGGATGAGCGGCAACATCTGCCGCTGCTCGGCCTATCCGCAGATCGTGGCGGCGATCCGATCGGTCGCCGGAGAGCCGGCATGAGGCCCTTCACCTACGAGCGCGCCACCGACGCCGCTGGCGCGGTGACGTCCGCCGCGGCGACTCCCGGATCGAAGTTCATCGCCGGCGGCACGAACTTGCTGGACCTGATGAAGCTCGAGATCGAACAGCCGGCCCATCTGATCGATGTCGCCCGCCTGCCGCTGGCCGCCATCGAGGACGCGCAAGACGGGGGCTTGCGCATCGGCGCCATGGTCACCAATAGCCACCTGGCCGCCGACGCCCGTGTCCGCGCGCGCTATCCGGTGCTCACCCAGGCCATCGTCGCCGGCGGCTCCGGCCAGTTGCGCAACAAGGCCACCACGGGTGGAAACCTGCTGCAGCGCACCCGCTGCGCCTATTTCTACGACACCGCCAAACCCTGCAACAAACGCCAGCCCGGCTCCGGCTGCGGCGCGCTGGAGGGCTTGAACCGCAATTCGGCGATCTTTGGCGGCAGTCACGCCTGCATCGCCACCCATCCGTCCGACATGGCGGTCGCGCTCTCGGCGCTGGGGGCCTCGGTGGAGACGCTGTCTCCGCACGGCGAGGCTCGGGCCTTCGACCTGGACGACCTGCATCGGTTGCCCGGCGAGACGCCGCAGATCGAGACCCATCTGATCGCCGGCGAACTGATCACCGCCGTGGTCCTGCCGCCACCGCCGTCCGGCGGGCAGGTCTATCGCAAGGTCCGCGACCGGGCCTCATATGCCGCCGGCCTGGCCAGCATCGCGGTCGCCGGCGACCAGGTGGCCCTGGGAGCCGTGGCCCACAAGCCGTGGCGCGCCAGGCTGGCCGAGGCCGCGCTGGCCGCCGGCGGCTCGCCCACGGAAGCCATCGCCGCCGAACTGGCCGGGGCCAGCGAGAACGGTCGCAACGGCTTCAAGATCAGCCTCGTCGCCCGCCTGGGGCCGGTGGCGATCGCTGAAGCTCGCAACAACGGGAGCGCCGCATGAGTTCGGTCATCGACTGGGAGGCCGCCAGCAATCCGGTCAAGGAAAACCGCGCCGGCAACATCGGCAAGGCGGTGGACCGCTACGAGGGCCCGCTGAAGGTCACCGGCACGGCGCCCTATGCCTATGAGGTCGCCCCGCCGTCGCCGCCGGCCTATGGCGTCCTGGTCTCCGCCCCCATCGCGCGCGGCCGGATCGCCGCCATCGATATCGCCGCGGCGCAGGCCTCGCCCGGCGTCCTGCTGGTCTGGACCCACGCCAATGCGCCCGCCCAGGGTCCGCGCCCGGCGCGCTACGACTTCTTCACCCCCGCGCCTCGCCCGTCGCTGGACTCCGACCAGGTGCACTATTTCGGCCAGCAGGTGGCCGTGGTCGTCGCCGACACCCTGGAGAACGCCACGGCCGGCGCGGCGCTGGTCAACCTGACCTTCGAGGAAGACGCCAGCTCGGTGATCTTCCACGATCACTACGCTGAAGGGGTCCAGCCCCCTGGCGAATCCGACGTCGAGATCGGCGATTTCGAGGCCGGCTTCGCCGCCGCGCCGGTGAAGATCGACGACGTCTGGCGCAGCCCGCTGCAGAACCACTGCCAGATGGAGCCCTGCGCCACCACCGCCTGGTGGGAGGGCGACAAGCTGACCGTCCACACCTCGATCCAGATGGTGCGGTACGCCCAGAACTCCCTGGCCGAGACGCTGATGATCTCGAACAAGAACGTGCATCTTCTGACGCGCTATGTCGGCGGCGGTTTCGGCGGCAAGGGCTCCTTCTACGACGATCTGGTGCTGGCCTCGCTGGCGGCGCGTGAACTTCGGCGGCCGGTGAAGATCGCCTACTCGCGCCAGCAGATGATGCACGGCACCGTGCACCGGCCGGCCACCGAGATGCGCGTGCGGCTGGGGGCGACGGCGGACGGCAAGCTCACCGCCATGTCGATGATGACCACCACCCACTGCGACCGGCGCGGCAATTTCACCGAGCATGCGTCGAACTTCGCGCGCAACCTCTATGCCGCGCCGAACCGGCTGACCGGCCACCGGCTGGTCCGCCTAGATCTGCCGGTGGCCAGCGCCATGCGCGCGCCGGGCGAGGCGTCGGGGACGCTCAGCCTGGAAGTGGCCATGGACGAACTGGCCGAAAAGCTCGGCATGGATCCCGTCGAGCTGCGCATCCGCAATGAGCCGCCGACCGACCCGGAGACCGGCAAGCCGTTCTCCATCCGCCAGCTGGTCCGCTGCATGCGCGAAGGCGCGCAGACCTTCGGCTGGGACAAGCGCCAGCCCACGCCCGGCCAGGTCCGCGACGGCCGCTGGCTGGTGGGCCTTGGCATGGCCGCCGCCATCCGGGGGAACTTCCTGCTGCCCGCCAAGGCCAGTTTCACCGTCGATGCGGACGGCGTGATCACGGTGAAACAGGGGATGACCGACATCGGCACCGGCACCTACACCGTGCTGGCTCAGATCGCGGCCGAGACGCTGGGCGTGCCGCTGGGCGATGTGCGGGTGGAGATCGGGGATTCCGAACTGCCCCCCGCGCCCGGCTCCGGCGGCCAGTTCGGCGCGGCCACCGCCGGCTCAGCCGCTCTCGACGCCGGCATGAACCTCAGGAAGGCCATCGCCGAGATCGCCATCAGCGACCCGGCCTCGCCGCTGTTCGGCGGACCCTCCGAGCAGATCACCTTCCAGGACGGCGTGATCGCCATCGCCAACCGCTCCGAGCGGCTGGCCGACCTGATCCGCCGCAACCGGCCCGACGGCCTCACCGCCGACGGCGAGGTCCGCCCCGCCGCCGACGCCAGCCAGTGGAGCTCGCACACCTATGGCGCCCACTACGTCGAAGTCGGCGTCGATACCGTCACCGGTGAGGTCCGCACCCGCAGGATGCTGGGTGTCTTCGCCGCGGGTCGCATCCTCAACTGGAAGACCGCCCGCAGTCAGTTGACCGGCGGCATGATCTGGGGCGTGGGCTCGGCGCTGACCGAGGGCAACTCGGTCGATCCGCACCACGGCTCGCTGATCAACCAGGACCTGGCGGGCTATCTGGTGCCGGTGCAGGCCGATATCGGCGAGCTGGACGCGGTCATGCTCGACGAGGTCGACGACAAGGCCAACCCGATGGGCATCAAGGGGGTCGGCGAGCTGGGCATTTCCGGCGCCGGGGCCGCCGTGGCCAACGCCATCTACAACGCCTGCGGCGTGCGGGTCCGTGACTATCCGATCACCCCCGACAAGCTCATCGCGGCGTTGGAGGCCCAGGGCCGCTGAAGCTGGTCGGCTCTGGCGGCGCTCAGCCGAGGGCGGCGCGCAACTCGGCCAGCACGCGGGCGAGGTCGCCTTCGCGGAACGGCTTCTGCAGCACCGGGCAGCCCTGATCGACAGCGCGAAGGCCCGCGTCGCCATAGCCGGTGGCGAACGCCATCGGGTGGCCCTGCTCGCGCAGGAGGTCGGCCAGCGGAAAGATCGGCTGGCTGCCCAGGTTGACGTCCAGCACGGCGCAGTCGATCCCGCCAGCCTGGGCCAGTTCCATCGCCTCGTCGAGCCGCGCGGCCGGACCGACGACCACGCAACCCAGGTCGGACAGCATGTCCTCGATCAGCATCGAGACCATCATTTCGTCTTCCACCACCAGGACGCGCAGGCCTTTCAGGTCGGCTGTCTCGGTCATCGACTGAACTCCGGGATCTGCACAAGCGTCTTGTTGACGCGAAAAAACATGACGTTGCGAGGAAGGACGCAGGGGCGGCGGGCCGGGGCGGGACTGTGAGCCAGCCTGCGGAGGTTGCAAGCCGCAACTGATCAGCCTGTCCCAGTTCGAAACAAGCTCTGCCCAACGGTCCTGCCGCCACTTGGGTTCCACAACCCGTGAGGCTAATCGTCTTCGCGCGCCGTCGCGGGCCAGATGCGCAGCCGGGTGACCCGGTTGGCCTTGCGTTCGAGCACCGCGAAGCGGTGACGGTGGAAGGTGAAATTCTGACCGGCGTCGGGAATCTTCCGCGCCTCGTGAATCAGCAGGCCGGCCACGGTGACGGCCTCTTCGTCGGGCAGGTCCCAGTTCATCGCCCGGTTGAGATCGCGGATGGTCACCGAACCGTCCACCGAAACCGAGCCGTCCTCGGACGCCGTGACGCCGGCGATCGCCTCGTCGTGCTCGTCCTCGATCTCGCCGACGATCTCCTCGAGGATGTCTTCCAGGGTCAAGAGCCCCTGCAGCGCGCCATATTCATCGACCACCAGGGCGAAGTGGGCGCGACGCTTTAGGAAGGCGGCAAGCTGGTCCTTCAGGCTGGTGGTCTCGGGGATGAACCAGGGCTCACGCACGATGGCGGCCATGTCGATGGCGTCGATTCGGCCCTCTGCCGCGGCGATGGCGCCCAGCAGGTCCTTGGCATGTAATACGCCGACGATGTTTTCCGGGTCGTCGCGGTAGAGCGGCATCCGGCTGTGCGCGCTCTCCAGCGCCGCGGCGAGGATTTCGCGCGGTGTCAGGCCCGCGTCGATGGTGGAGATTTCCTTGCGGTGGACCATCACCTCGCCGACGGTCATCTCGGCCAAATCCAGCACGCCGCCCAACATCCAGCGGTCGCCGGTCTCCACCAGACCCTCGGAGTGATGATATTCGACGGCGCCGCGGATCTCCTCGTGGGCGGCCAGCACGTCCATCTCCATATCCATCCGCACGCCGAACGGACGCAGGGTTTTGCGGATCATCCACTGGATCGCATAGATGATCGGGCCGACGACCCGCACCACGACCAGGGCCGGGCCAGAGAGGAAGCGGGCCACGTCGTCGGAGCGCAGGATGGCCAGGGTCTTGGGCAGCACCTCGGCGAACACCAGCACCAGCGCGGTCATCACCGCCGTGGCCGCGGCCACACCCCAGGCGCCGGGGATGGCGCGGGTGATCACCTGGGTGGCCAGCGCCGAGGCCAGGATGTTGATCAGGTTGTTGCCGAGCAGCACCGCGCCGATCATCGTTTCCTGATCGTTGAGCAGCCGGTTGACGCGGCGCGCCGCACGGTCGCCCTCGCGTTCCAGCTGGTGCATGCGCCCGCGGCTCGCGCCGGTGAGCGCGGTCTCCGCGGCTGAAAACAGCGCCGAGATGGCCAGCAGGCCGAAGACGATCGGCGCGAGCGCCAGGATCGCGCCCATCAGCAGGCTCCTTCCGTCAAGAGGAACGCCGTGACCGCGCCGGCGTCTACGTCCTTGGCGACAAACGCCCGGCCCAGCCCCCGGGCCAGGATGAAGGTCAGTTTGCCGCCCTCGGCCTTCTTGTCCTGCGCCATGTGGCGGACCAGGCGGTCGGCGGCGAACGGATGGCCGGGGACCTGCGACAGGCCGGTCGGCAGGCCCGCGGCGGCGATGGCGTCGGTGGCGCGCCGCGCCTCGCCCGTCGCGCAAAATCCCTGGGCGGCCGCGAACCGGAAGGCCAGCGCCTGGCCGGCGGCCACCGCCTCGCCATGCAACAGGGCCTGGCTGTGGCCGGTTTCGGATTCCAGCGCATGGCCAAAGGTGTGGCCCAGGTTCAGCAGCGCGCGGCGGCCCTGCTCGGTTTCGTCCTGCGCGACGATCTCGGCTTTCATCTCGACGCAACGCGCGACCGCGCGGGCGAGCGCCGCCGGTTCGCGCGCCAGCACCTGGGCGCCATGGGCCTCCAGCCACTCGAAGAACTTCAAGTCGCCGAGCAGACCGTATTTGATCACCTCGGCGTAGCCGGCGCGCATCTCGCGATCGGGCAGGGTGGCCAGGACATCGAGATCGGCCAGCACCAGCCTCGGCTGATGAAAGGCCCCGACCAGGTTCTTGCCGCGCGGCGTGTCGATGGCGGTCTTGCCGCCGACCGAGGAATCCACCTGCGCCAGCAGGGTTGTCGGGATCTGCACGACGTCAATTCCGCGCTTGAAGATGGCGGCCGCGAACCCCGCCAGGTCGCCGACCACCCCGCCGCCGAACGCGGTGATCAGGTCCCCGCGGTCGAGCTCCAGCGCCAGCAGGCGATCAATGAGCTCGGCCAGACCCGCAAAGCTCTTGGTCTGTTCGCCGGGCGTGACGACGATCGGCAGCACCGCGATTGCGGCCCGCTCGAATGCGGCCGACAGCCGCGCTCCGTGCAGCCCCCACACCGTCTCGTCACTGACCACGGCCACGCGCGCGCGTTTCAACAGGGGCGCGATCCGCTCGCCGGCCTGGTCGAGCAGGCCAGGCCCGATCAGCACCTCATAGGCCCGCTCGCCCAGACCCACGGCCACGGTCGCGGTCATTGTGGCGGGTCCTCGGGATTGGCGGGCGGCGGGTTCTCAAAATAGGCGGACAGCGCCCGGATCACCTGCTCGACGGTGACGTGATGGGCGGCATCGCCGGTTTCGACGATGATCTCGGCTTGGCCATAGGCGGGATAGCGCGCCTGCGCCAGTTCCCGCAGAACCTCCAAGGGGTCCCTGCCGACCAGCAGCGGCCGGGTGTCCTTGCGGGAGACACGCCGGGCCAGCACCTCGAGGTCGGCCTTCAGCCAGACCGTCACGGCGCGGGACTTGAGGATCGCGCGGCTTTCCGGGCTCATAAACGCGCCCCCGCCGGTGGCCAGCACGTGCGGCGGCTCGTCGAGCAGTCGGGCGATCACCCGGCGCTCGCCCTCGCGAAACGCGGCCTCGCCCAGGTCAGAAAAGATGTCGGAGATCGAGCGGCCGGCCGCGGCCTCGACCTCGAGATCGGCGTCGCGGAACGGCAGGTCCAGCGCGTTGGCCAGCCTGCGGCCCACGCTCGACTTGCCAACTCCCATCAGGCCGACGAGGGCGATGGTGCGAAGGCGCAGCGGTGCGAAACGGTCCATGAACGGCCAAGGCTTACACGAGCGCACGCCCTCGCGCCAACTTCCGGCGCCGGCTATGATCGCCCGATGTCGCGCTTTGCAAGCCTCGCCCTGGCCCTGTGGCTCGCCGGATCGGCTCATCTGGCCCTGGCGCAGACCGGGCCCCAGCCGGTCGAGGTCACCCCGTTGGCGGCGCCCGACGCCTTCACCACCCCCGGGCGCGCCACCGGCCTGCCGCCAGATCTTTGGGCCGGCGCATCCGCCCCGACCGCCCGGACCGTGCTGTCCCTGCTGACCGCCAGGTCTCTGTCGCCGGCCG
>JANXXA010000250.1 GCA_025350885.1 Phenylobacterium sp. | reverse complement strand
CCCTTGGCGGCGGCGTAGGCGGCCGCGGCGTTTTGCCAGTTGTGGCGGCCCGGCAGCGACTGGGCGCGGTTCAGGTCCGCCACCTCATAGGCCCGCTCGCCAGTGGCGTCATAGAGCACGCCCTGCAGCACATAGATGCCGCGCCCCATGGCCTTGGACGCCGAGATCGGCACGATGGTCCGGCGGTTGGCGGCGGTGATCTCGGTGCAGATCCGCTGGCCCCAGGCGTCGTCCACCCCGATCACCGCGGTGTCGCCCTTGCCCTGGTTCGCAAGGATGCGGCGCTTGGCGGCGACATAGCCCTCCATGTCGCCATGGCGTTCCAGGTGGTCGGGCGAGATGTTCAGGATCACCGTCACGTCGGCGTGCAGGCTGGAGGTCAGGTCGAGCTGATAGGAGCTCATCTCCAGCACATAGACCGCGCCGCCGTGCATATCTTCCAGGTCGAGGACGCCGACCCCGATGTTGCCGCCGATGCGCACGTCGCGGCCCGCCTGGGCGCACACATGGCCGATGAGGGCGGTGGTGGTGGACTTGCCGTTGGTGCCGGTGATGGCGACGATCTTCGGGCGGCGGTGTTCGGGGGCTGAGTTCACCGTCCGGGCGAAGAGCTCGATGTCGCCCAGGATCTCGACGCCGGCCGCGCGGGCCTTGCCGACCGTCCAGTGGGGTGCGGGATGGGTCAGGGGCACGCCGGGCGAGAGCATCAGGGCCGCGAACCGCGACCAGTCGGCGGTGGCAAGGTCGGTGAGCGTCAAGCCCTGCGCCTGCGCGGCCGCCCGCGACGCCGGGTTTTCGTCCCACAGCGCGACGTCCGCGCCGCCGGCCACGAGCGCGCGCGCCGCGGCCAGGCCCGTGCGCGCCAGGCCGAACACCGCGACCGTCTTTCCCTCGAAACCGCGGACCGGGATCATGGCGCTCGCCTGCCCTCCCCTACCGCAGCTTCAGGGTGGCCAGGCCCAGCAGGGCCAGCATGATCGAGACGATCCAGAAACGGATCACCACGGTCGATTCCGACCACCCGAGCTTTTCGAAATGATGGTGGATCGGGGCCATGAGGAAGATCCGGCGCCCGGTGCGCTTGAACCAGGCGACCTGGATGACCACAGACAGGGTCTCGGCGACGAACAGGCCGCCGATCACGCCCAGCAGGATCTCCTGGCGGGTGGCCACCGCCACGGCGCCTATGCCGCCGCCCAGCGCCAGCGCCCCGGTGTCGCCCATGAAGATCCGGGCGGGCGGGGCGTTGTACCAGAGGAAGCCCAGGCCGGCGCCGATCATCGCCCCGCAATAGATGGCGATCTCGCCGACCCCCGGCACGAAGTGCAGCTGCAGATAGTTGGCGAAAACGAAGTTGCCGACCAGATAGGCGATCAGGCCGTAGGCGGCCGCGGCGATCATCGCCGGCACGGTCGCCAGCCCGTCGAGCCCGTCAGTGAAGTTCACGGCATTGGCGGCGCCGACGATGATGAAGGCGCCAAAGGCCAGATAGAACCAGTGCAGGTTGACGAGCGCCTGCTTGAACAGCGGAAAACTCACCGAGGTCAGAAGGTCCGGGGCTTCCGGCGGCTTGGCGGCGAACAGAATGATCAGGCTCACCGCCGCCATGGCGATCAATGCCTCCAGCAACAGCCGCATCCTGCCGGAGATGCCGTCGGTGGTCTGTTTGGTGACCTTGGAATAGTCGTCGAGGAAGCCCAGCAGGCCATAGCCCGAGGTGACCAGCAAAAGCGCCCAGACATAGACGTTGGACAGGTCCGCCCACAGCAGGGTTCCGGCGATCAGCCCGGCCAGGATCATCACCCCGCCCATGGTCGGCGTGCCGGCCTTCTCGATGATGTGGCGCTGGATGCCCTCGGCGCGGATCGGCTGGCCCCGGCCCTGCTTGGTCTGCATCCAGCGGATGAACCGCGAACCCATGGCGACAACGATGATCTGCGCCGTGAACAGCGACATCCCGGTGCGGAAGGTCAGATATTTCAGCAGATTAAGCACCGGCACGTGACCGTGGCCGCCGGCCGAGAGATATTCGTACAGCCAGTAGAACATCAGCCCGCCTCCCCGGAGCGGACGTCGAGGGCCGTCAGCGCGGCCGCGATTGCGCCGGCCTTCGACCCGTTCGAGCCCTTCACCATCACCACGTCGCCAGGCTCTGCGACCTGGGCGACCCGCGGCGCCAACGCCGCCGCCGTCTCCGCGTAGCCGCCGCGCCGAGTCGGCGGAAGGGCGTCCCACAGGGATTTCATCAGCGGGCCGGCGCAGAACACCAGATCGACCCCCGCCTGGGCCAACGGCTGCGCCAGGGCCGCGTGATAGGCCGGGGCCTCCGCCCCCAGTTCCAGCATGTCGGTCAGCGCCGCGATCCTGCGCCCGGCCGTCGAGCGCGCGCCCAGGGTGGCGATAGCCGCGGCCATGGAGACCGGGTTGGCGTTGTAGCTCTCGTCAACCAGGGTGAAGCCGCCGCCCGCGAGACGCACGCAGCGCTCGGCGCCGCGCCCCGCCAGGGGCTCGAAGCTCGCCAGCGCCGCCAGGCCGTCGGCGAGCTCGACATCGAGCGCCTCCAGCATCAGCAGGACGGCCAGGCTGTTCAGCCCCCAGTGCGCGCCGCTCTGCAGGATCGGGACCTCGAGATCCTCGCCGTTGAAGCGCGCCTCAATCACGGCCCCCTGGGCGCGACCACGGACGTCAATCAAGCGCGCGTCGCACCCCTCGCCCCGGCCGAAGGTGCGGACCTCGGCGCCGGCCTTGACCGCGGCGTCGCGCAACAGGCTGAACCAGGGATCGTCGGCGTTCAGCACCGCCACACCGCCCCTCGACAGGCCCTCGAAAATCTCGGCCTTGGCCGTCGCCACGCCGGTCTCGCCGTCGGGGAAGTTTTCGACGTGGACCGGGCCGACATTGGTCACCGCGACGGCGTGCGGCTGGACCATGCGGCTGAGCGGCCCGATCTCGCCTGCGTGGTTCATGCCGATCTCGAAGATCGCACGCTCGGTATCGCGGGGCATCCGCGCCAGCGTCAGGGGCACGCCGATGTGGTTGTTGTAGCTGTTCACCGACGCATGCGCGCGGCCGGCAAGGCTCAGGCCCGCGGCGATGGCCTGGGTGACGCTGGTCTTGCCGACCGAGCCGGTGACCGCGCCCCGGCGAGTGGTCGACGCTCGTTCGCGCGCGGCAATGCCCAACCGCTCAAGAGCCTTGAACGGATCGTCGATCATCACCGCCGAGCCGAAAACCTGGCGAGACGCCAGCGCCCCGACCGCGCCCTTGGCCATGGCCTGTTCAACGAACTCATGGCCGTCACGGACGCCGCCCAGCGCCACGAACAGGTCACCGGGTTCAAGCGTGCGCGTATCGATGGAGACGCCGCTGGCGGCGAACGGTCGGCCGGCGAGCTTGCCGCCGGTCGCGGCCGCGATGTCCTGCGAGGTCCACAGCGCCTCAGCCATGGAGCGCGGCCTGCGTCTCGGCGACATCGTCGAAGGGATGAACCACGTCGCCCACGGTCTGACCCTGCTCATGGCCCTTGCCGGCGACCACCAGAATATCGCCGTCGGCCAGCAGGGCGACGGCGGCGCCGATCGCCTCGCGCCGGTCGCCGATTTCCTTGGCGTCGCGGGCGCCGGCCAGAATCTCGGCGCGGATCGCGGCCGGCGGCTCGCCGCGCGGGTTGTCGTCGGTGACAATCACCACATCGGCCAGACCGGCGGCGATCTTTCCCATCAGCGGCCGCTTGCCGCGATCGCGATCACCGCCGGCCCCGAACACCACGATCAGTCTGCCGCGCACGTGCGGCCGCAGCGCGCGCAGCACGGTCTCCAGGCCATCGGGCGTATGGGCATAGTCCACATAGGCCTCGCCGCCGCGCGGGCCCTGGCCGATGCGCTGCAGCCTCCCGGGCGCGCCGACCAGCGTTTCCAGCCCCGCCAGCGCCTGTTCGACGCTCAGCCCAGCGGCGATGCAGAGTCCGGCCGCCACCAGCGCGTTCGATGCCTGGAAAGCTCCTGCCAGGGGCAGGCGCAGGTCATGGACCTGGCCGCTATGGCGCACGCTCAGGCGTTGGCCACCGAGCAGCGGCGCGCGGGCGACCAGCGTCAGTCCCTGGCCTGCGGTCCCGACGCTCATGACGCTATGACCGGCGCTGACGGCGGCTGCGGCGAAGGCCGGATAGGCGTCGGAGTCGGCGTTCAGCACCGCCGTCCTGCCGCGCGCCAGCAGCGTGTCGAACAGGCGCAGCTTGGCGGCCCGATAGACCCCCATGGTGCCGTGGTAGTCGAGATGGTCCTGGGTCAGGTTGAGAAAGCCCGCGGCGGTCAGGCGGACCCCGTCCAACCGGCGTTGATCGATACCGTGCGAGGAGGCTTCAAGAGCCAGGTGGGTGACGCCCGACCGGGCCGCGCCGGCCAGCAGTTCGGCCACGTCAGCGGCGTCGGGCGTGGTCAGGCCGGGCGGCGTGACCTGTTCATCGACGACGCTCCCGTTTCGACGGTCGGGCGCGCTGACGCGGAGCCCCAGGGTGCCCATGCTGGCGGCCTTGTGGCCCGCGCCCGCGAAGATCTGGCGGCAGAAGCCGGCGACGGAGGTCTTGCCGTTGGTGCCGGTGACGGCGACGCAGGTCGCCGGCTGGGCGCCCCAGAGCGCCGTGGCGGCCAGGGCATAGGCCCGGCGCGGGTCGCCGGCGGTGACCAACGGCACCGAAAGATGCTCGATCTCGCGTCCGGCCAGCACGGCCACCGCCCCCTGCTCCACGGCGCGCGGGGCGAAGCTGCGGCCATCGACCTTGGCGCCCGGCAAAGCGGCGAACAGATAGCCCGGCCGAACCTTGCGGCTGTCGGCGGTGACCCCGGTGATCTCGGGATCGGCCGGAACCTCGCGGCGCAGGAGTTCAGAGAGCCTCAATGCTCTTCTCCGGCGTCGGCGGCGGCCACCACGGCGGGCGGCGCGAAGGGGTTGGTCTCGACCCGGCGCTGGACGCCGAGGAACGGGGCGATGCGTTCGATCACCCGGCCGGCGGCCGGCGCCGCGGCGATGCCGCCGGTGGGGTCGAGCCCGGTCTTGTCGCGTCCCGGCTCGTCCATCAGGATCAGCACGAAGTAACGTGGTGCGTCCAGCGGCCCGTCGGTGGGAAAGACCGCGGCGAACGACGAGACCTGCTTGGTATGGCTGTAGGCGCGCGCGGCGTTGTCCCACTTGTCGCCGGTGCCGGTCTTTCCGCCGACATTGAGCCCGGGAATGTTGGCCGACTTACCCGAACCGCCGGTGACGTTGGCGCGCATGATCTGCAGCAGCGTCGCCGCCGTCGCCGGCGAGACGATGCGCGGGCCATGGACCTGGGTGCCGGCCGGCAGTTTGCGGATCGTCAGCGGCAACAGCTCGCCGCCGTTCAACAGGCCGGAATAGGCCCGGGCCAGCGCCAGCGGGCTGACGTTCATCCCGTGACCGAACGACGTCGAGGCCACCGCGTCCTGGTTCCAGACCCTAGGCGTCAGCGGCCGGGCGGTCTCGATCAGCTCGACCTTGGCGGGCTCGGTCAGGCCGAACGCCTTGAAATAGTGGCTGAGCCGGTCGACGCCGATCTGTTCAGCCAGCCGCGCGGTGCCGATGTTCGAGGAATGCTGGAACACCTCGACCAGGGTCAGGATCTTGTGGGTCGCGTGATAGTCGTGGATCGTCCGGTAGCCGAGCTGGAACGGCG
Source organism: Phenylobacterium sp. (assembly GCA_025350885.1). Classification (GTDB taxonomy): domain Bacteria; phylum Pseudomonadota; class Alphaproteobacteria; order Caulobacterales; family Caulobacteraceae; genus Phenylobacterium. Next base: position 1,613 of record JANXXA010000250.1, on the reverse strand, counting down.
TCCGCGCATCGAAGGTCGAGGTCGGCGTCGCGACCCCGGTGTCCAGGCCGATGGCGACGGTGAACCCTTTGAACGTCGAGCCCATCTCATAGATCGACCCGGCCGCCCGGTTCAGGCGCGCGTCGAGGCTGGCGGCGCCGGGCTTGTTGGGGTCGAAGGTCGGATAGCTGGCCAGACCGAGGAGCTCACCGGTGTGGACGTTGATCACCACGCCGGCCGCGCCGTGCGGGTGGAACTGGGCGGCCGCCTTGTAGAGTTCGTCCTCCAGCGCGGCCTGGACCCGCAGGTCGATAGCCAGCGGCACGGTGGTCCCACCGGATACGGCGGCGCGGATGTCGTCGTTCAGCGCGGCTTCCGCCCCGGCCAAGCCCTCGCCGCCGGTGTCGGCAAAGCCGATCAGATGGGCGGCGGTGTAGCCCAGCGGATAGACCCGCTTTTGCTCCGGCTCGAAGCTGACACCGGGCAGGCCAAGCTCATGCACCTGGGCGCGGACCTCCGGCGTCAGTCCCCCGGTGACGAAGGTGCGCCGGCCGGCTCGCAGCGCACGCTCCAGGCGTTCCGCGGTCAGGCCCGGCAAGCTGGCCGAGAGGGCGCGGCGGGTCTCGGCGGGGTCCCAGATCTCGCGGGGGTCAATGTAGAGGCCGTAGTGCAGGAGGTCGGCGGCCAGCATCTGGCCGTTACGGTCGACGAGATCGGCGCGCGCGGAACCCAGCGACTGGGCATAGTCGCCCCGGCTGGCGCCCGGAAACAAGGTCGCCCGGGTCGAGCCATAGGTCAGCCACAGGAAGCCCAGCGAGAACAGCACCAGGACGACGAAGATGCGGATGCGGGTGTCATTCTCCGCGCGGCCGGAGGCCCGCGCCCGCTCGAACGCGTGCTCGAAGCGCCAGATCCACGACGAAAACCAGCGCGACATCGCGGTGTCGCCAAAGGTCTGCTGCCCAAGGCTCACCGGGCGGCCTCGGCGACTTCGATCGGCGCGGCCAGGGGCGCGGCCGGCTGCGGGGCGGCGGTCAGAATCGGATCGGGCGTCACCTCCGCCACGGCCGTAGGCGCCGCGAAGGGCTTGCTGGCGACGTCGGCGAGGGCCTCGAGCGTCGTCTCGCGCTTCAGCGACGTTGGGGCGAGGCCCAGATAGCCTACGGCCAGGCGTTCGATCCGCGCCGGTTGCTCAAGATGACTGACCTCTGCCCGCAGCAGCCGGATGCGGGCTTTTTCCATCTCGATCTGGCGCTCGACCCGGGCGATCTCGGTCCGCTCGCGACCTGCAATGGTCTTGGCCAGATAGACGCCGAGGATCAGCACCGTCAGCACGCCCAGCGCCACCAGATCCACCAGCCGGAAGCCTCGCACCCTGTGACCCAGCCAGTTCATGCCGCCACCCTCCAGACCGGGGCGTCGGTGCGCACCGCCGCCCTCAGCTTCGCCGACCGGGCTCTGGGATTGGCCGCCAGCTCCGCCGCCGACGCCGTTCGGGCGCCGTTGAACGACAGCTGGAAGCTCGGCGCCGCGGTGGATTCCACCGGCGGCGCGTGGCGCGATCCCCCCGGCGTTTTGCCTGCCCGCACCGTCAGGAAGGTCTTCACGATTCGGTCTTCAAGCGAATGGAAGGT
>JANXXA010000243.1 GCA_025350885.1 Phenylobacterium sp. | reverse complement strand
CGGCAAGATCGAGATCGATCCGATGATCACCCACACCCTGCCGCTGGACCGGATCAACGAGGCTTTCGAGCTGATGCACGCCGGAACAAGCATCCGCAGCGTGGTGGTCTATTGAGCCTGGAAACCCTCTCCACGGCGAAGATGTTCGGCGGGGTTCAGGGCGTCTATCGCCACGCCAGCGCCGAGACCAAGACCCCGATGACCTTCAGCGTCTTCACTCCGCCCCAGGCGGAACGCGAACCCCGACCGGTGATCTGGTATCTCTCGGGCCTCACCTGCACCCACGGCAATGTCACCGACAAGGGCCAGTTTCAGCGCGCCTGCGCCGAGCTGGGCCTGATCTTCGTGGCCCCCGACACCAGTCCGCGCGGCGCCGGCGTTCCCGATGATCCCGCCTATGATTTCGGCCAGGGCGCCGGTTTCTACGTCGACGCCACTGAGGCGCCCTGGGCCGCGAACTTCCGGATGGGGAGCTACGTCACGACCGAGTTGCCGCAGGTGCTGGCGGCGAACTTTCCCGTCGATATGGATCGCCAGGCGCTGATGGGCCACTCCATGGGGGGCCACGGCGCGCTGACCCTGGGACTGAAGAACCCCGGACGCTGGCGGAGCATTTCGGCTTTCGCGCCGATCTGCGCGCCGATCCGATGCGCGTGGGGCGAGAAGGCCCTGGGGGGCTACCTCGGGCCGGATCGCCGGACCTGGAGACGCTATGACGCCACCGCGCTGATCGAGGACGGGGCGCGATTGCCCGAGCTGCTGGTCGATCAGGGCGAGGCGGACGATTTCCTCCAGGCGCAGTTAAACCCGCAGCTGCTTGAGGCCGCCTGCCGCGACGCCGGCATCCCGCTCGCCCTGCGCCTGCGGGCGGGTTACGATCACAGCTACGCCTTCATCGCCAGCTTCATGGACGATCACCTGCGCTGGCACGCCGAGCGGCTGGCGGCCCCCGACTGACGGCCCCCGACTGACGGCCCGTTCAGCTTCCCCAGCCGCCGGACCCGCCGACGCGGACGGCGGCCCAGATGATGTTCCGCGCCACGGGACCGACGCCGCGATCGGCCATGGCTTCGCGCAGGATTCCGTCCGCTTCGGCGCGGCTGTAGGGCTGCGGCCGCGCGATGCCCGAGGGATGGCCTTTCCAGACGCCCGTCCCGTGGGTCCGGTAGAGGAAGTCGTGGATCACGGCGGCCTTCACCCACGGTCCATCCGGCGGCAGCAGCGTCCAGGCCCAGCGTGGGATCGACGCCAGGTCCGTGACGAACCCTGGGGGCACCGTAATCAAATCCTCGCTGGAGCCCGCGCGATAGGCGATGGCCCGCTCAACCGCCCAGAGGCTTCGTCCGCCGCGCATGGACGGGTGGTCCTTGTCGTCCAGCAATACGAGCACCAGCTTGCCCCCGAAGCGCTCCTTGCGGTCGCCTTCGGCGGTCTTCGGTGGAAGGGCTTCGAAGCTGCGGTCTGGAGCTGAGGGCTCGGCGCCAGTCTGCGCGACGCCGGCGCGCGCGTCCCCTGGGGGCGCAGCCAGGGGGGCTTGAGCGGCCTGCAGTTCGTCAGCTGAGGACGCTGAGGCGACCATTGCTACGACCATGGCGACGATGGCGACAGTGCGGCCCATGGAACCCTCGCAAGCTATATCGCGGCGATATTACGCGCATTGCAAGCCTGACCAAGCCCGCAAGCGGCGGGCGGCCATCGCCAGATCATGGCTCACGACTCGAAGATCGCCACGGCGCGGATCCAGCCGGCGCCGGCCGCCTTGATCTTCACCGGAAAGCACGAAATCTCGAAGCCGAACGGCGGCAGGGTGTCGAGGTTGGCCAGCTTCTCGATCTGATAGTAGCCGATCTCCCGGCCGGCCTTGTGGCCTTCCCAGATGATCTTCGGATCGCGGGTCTCGGCCCAGCGCTTGGCGGTATGGACGAAGGGCGCATCCCAGGACCAGCCGTCGGTGCCAACGATCTTCACACCGCGCTCGGCCAGATAGAGCGTCGCCTCACGCCCCATGCCGCAGCCGGAGGCCACATAACCCTTCTGGCCATATCTGCCGCCAGCGGCGGTGTTGATGACCACGATGTCGAATGCCTTGAGCGTGTAGCCGATCCGCGCCAGCTCGGCCTCGACGTCGGCCGCGGTGACCACATAGCCGTCGGCGAAATGGCGGAAGTCGAGCTTCACGCCCGGCCTCTGGCACCAGTCCAGCGGCAGCTCGTCGATGGTCTCGGCCCGCCGCCCGCCGCCCGGCAGGGCCTCGTCCTGGGTGGCGTGGAAGTGCCACGGCGCGTCCATGTGGGTGCCGTTGTGCGTGGACAGCTGCAGCACCTCGACAGCCCAGCCCTGGCCATCCGGCAGATCTTCCTGGGTCAGCCCGGGGAACGAGGCGGCCAAGCCCTTCCAGGATTCCTGGTGGTTGATGTAGCGGACCTTGGGCTCGGACCCCGGCGGATCGGACTCGATATCGGCTTCGATCGGCACCGAGAGATCGACGTAGCGGCGGGCCATACCGGGGTCTCCAGAGTTCCGACCGCCCTCTAGTGAGTCAGGGTTCCGCGGATTTCGCCGCCGGGATTGGCCGCGGTGTGGACGTTGAAATACCACTTGCCGGCGTTGAGGTCGGCGATCTGGTTGTCGCTGAGTTGCGCCGTGCCCTTGATCGGGCTCGCCGTCACGACCACCGGCAGGACCGGCGGGCCGCTGGTGTTAGGCGCGACGAGCATGTGGAAGTGGGCGGCCACGGCCGGACCGGTGAGCTCCTTGTAGCTCGCCGAATAGCTGAAGGTCTTGCCGTCCAGCATGGCCTGGACCTCGCCGCTCCCCTTGACGCCATCGGCGCCCTTCAGGGTGGCGGTGTAATGGTTCATCTCGGCGGCTGCGGCGCTTGCGGCCATCAGACCGGCGACCGCGACGGCGGCGAACAGGGTGTGACGCATTGATAATCTCCCTTGGTTCCGGGGTTGGCCCGGTCTTGGCGACAGGATTGCGCCGGCGCGAGGCCGCGTGCAACGCCTGGGATTCAGGCGATGGACAGCGCCTGGTCGGTGGCTCGCACCAGAGCATCGACTATGCCGGGCTCCGTCGAGGCGTGGCCGGCGTCCCAGACCACTTCGAAGCGGGCGCCGGGCCAGGCGGTCTTCAGCTTCCAGGCGGCGTCCATCGGGGTGACGACGTCGAAACGGCCTTGGACGATCCAGCCGGGGATGGATTTCAGCTTGGCGGCGTTGTTCAGCACCCAGCCCTCTTCGGGGAAGAAGCCGTGGTTGGCGAAGAAATGGCATTCGATGCGGGCGAAGGCGATGGCGAAATCGATCTCGTTGAACTTCGATGGCCGGGCCTCGGGTCCGCGGATCGAGATGGTGTCGCCCTCCCACTGGCTCCAGGCCGCCGCGGCCTCGGCCTGAACTCGACGGTCGGGGTGGGTCAGCCGCTTGTGGTAGGCGCCGATCATATCGCCGCGCTCGGCCAGCGGGATCGGCGCGCAAAACCTGGCCCAGGCATCGGGAAACAGCATGCAGGCGCCATCCTGGTAGAACCAGGCCAATTCGCGCTCGGTGAGCAGGAACACCCCGCGCAGCACCAGGCTCTCCACACGTTCGGGATGGACGATGGCATAGGCCAGGGCCAGGGTTGAGCCCCACGACCCGCCGAACACACACCACTTGTCCACGCCCAGATGCACCCGCAGCCGCTCGATGTCGGCGATCAGGGTCCAGGTGGTGTTGTCCTCGAGGCTGGCGTTGGGCCGGCTCTTGCCGCAGCCGCGCTGGTCGAACAGCGCCATCCGCCACTTCGCCGGGTCGAAGAACCGGCGCATCGTCGGGTTGATCGCCCCGCCAGGTCCGCCGTGCAGGATCACGCAGGGTTTGCCGGTCGGCGCGCCACATTCCTCGTAGTAGATCTCGTGGACCCCGTCGGCCGGCAGCCAGCCGGAGGCGAAGGGCTCATTGTCCGCGAACAGGCCCCGCCGGTTGGCGGCGGCCGAGACGGCGGGCGGGGGCATGCTGCGTTCCATAGGGCCCAATCTACAGCGGGAAGCGGCCCACTTCTAAGTGGGAAAACGTCTGGCGAGCCAGTCCAGGATAATGCGGTTCACATCTTCAGGTTTCTCCTGCTGCGTCCAGTGGCCGGAGTCCTTGACCAGGGCCTTCTCCAGGTCCGCGACATAGGCTTCCATGCCGTCGGCGGCCGAGGGCGGCAGGACGGCGTCCTTCTCGGCCATGACCATCAGCCCCGGTACCCTCACCTGCTGGTCTACGCCTTCGGACATCGCCCAGTTGCGGGTGAAGTTGCGATACCAGTTGATCCCGCCGGTGAAGCCGGTGCGCTGGAAGCTTTCCACGAACACCGCCATCTCGTCGGGGCTGAGCAGCGCCGGGCGGGGATCGACCGCGGGGTCATAGAGTTCGACCATCCGGATCAGGGCGAAGGTCGAGGTCGGCGTGGTCTCGTCCGGAAGTCCAGAAAAGTTGGCCGAAAGGCCGCCGCTGGCCGCCGGCGTCTCCGGCGCGGGGCGGCGCATGAAGAAGCCCATGGCCTTGGCCACATCGCCGTCCAGCACGGCGTCGGCCTCGCCGGGCTTCTGGAAATGCACGATGTACATCTCCTCGCCGAAGCGGTTGCGCATGATCTCGATCGGGTCGGCGGGCGCACGCGCCATGAACGGCGTGTTGAGGCCGATCACGCCGGCGACGCGGTCGGGGTGCAGCAGCGGCATCTGCCAGACGATGATGCCGCCCCAGTCGTGACCGCAGAAGATCGCCTTGGCGACGCCCAGGTGATCCAGCAGGCCGACCAGATCGCCAGTGAGGTGGGCGAGGTCGTAGTCGGTGACCGCCTCGGGACGCGAGGTCAGGCCATAGCCGCGCTGGTCGGGGGCGATCACCCAGCGGCCGGCGGCGGCCAGCGCCTTGATCTGATGACGCCACGAAAAGGCCAGTTCCGGGAAGCCGTGACACAGGATGATCGGCACGCCTTGGCGTGGACCGGCTTCGTAGTAGGCCATCTCGATACCGTTGACCTGGGCATGCCGCACCGGCGGCATCTGGCTTTCGAGGGCGGACATAGGCGCAGGCTCCGGGTTGGGCGGCCATCTTTGCAACAAAACCGCGCCGGCTGGAACGGGGGAAGACAGGCGCGCCAAAGCAGCTAAGAAGGCCCGATGACCATCGCGCCGCAGCCTGAACGCACGCCCTGGGGCCTGGTGCTGCTGCTGGGCTCGCTCACGGCCATGGGGCCGCTCGGCATCGACATGTATCTGCCCAGTCTGCCGGCGCTGGCTGTGGACCTGCACGCCTCGCCCAGCCAGACCCAGACCACCATGGCCGCGTTCCTCGCCGGCATGGCCGTGGGCCAGATGTTCTATGGACCCGCCGCCGACCGGCTGGGCCGGCGCGCGCCGATCCTGCTGGGCGTGACGATCTTCGTGGCCGCCTCTGTGGCCTGTGCGCTCGCCGTGTCGCCAGGCATGCTGATCGCCGCGCGGTTCGTCCAGGCGGTCGGCGCCTGCGCCGGCGGTGTGGTCTCGCGCGCCGTGGTCCGTGACCGTTTCGGCCACACCGAGACCGCGCGGATGTTGTCCTTGATGATGCTGATCATGGGCCTGGCCCCGATCCTGGCGCCGTTGCTGGGCAGCGCCCTGCTGGGTTTCGGCGGCTGGCGGCTGACCTTCTGGTTCATGGTCGCCTTCGGCCTGGCGGTCGGCCTCGCCGGCTTCCTGGGCCTGAAGGAATCGCGCAGCGCCGAGACCATCGCCCACGCCCGCACCGAAAACCCGCTGCAGGCCTATCTGGCCCTGCTGCGCGAACCGCGGCTGGTCGGCTACGCCCTGGCCGGCGCGCTGAACGGCGCGACGCTGTTCACCTATGTCGCCTCGTCTCCAGGACTGCTGATCAAGACCTACGGCTTCTCGCCGGCGGCGTTCGGCTGGGTGTTCGGGCTGAACGCGGTGGGGATCATCGGCGGCAATCAGGTAAACCGGATCCTGCTGCGCCATCGCACACCCGACGAGGTGCTGGCCCGGTCCTGCCTGATCGCGGCGGCGCTGGGGGTGTTGCTGCTGGCCGCCACGGTCACCGGGTTCGGAGAGCGCTGGACCGTGCTGGGGCTGCTGTTCGGGCTGCTCGCCACCTATGGTTTCATCCAGGGCAACACCATGGCCGGCGCCCTGAACGTCGATCCGCGCCGGGCGGGGTCGGTGTCGGCGCTGATGGGCGGGGCCTCGTTCAGCCTGGGCGCCCTGGCCTCGGCGGCGGTGGGTCTGCTGCATGACGGAACCCCAAGGCCGATGGCCGCGGTGATGCTGGTCGCGATGGTCGGATCCGCCGCGGCGTTGCACCTGCTGGCGCTGCCAAAGCGGTCTCGGCTGACGGCTTAGGCCGGATCGATCCCGCGCGCGGCCCAGACCAGGATCGCCCAGCCGGCCAGGAAGCCTAAGCCTCCCAGCGGCGTCACCGCGCCCAGCCAGCGCGGGGCGCCCAGGGCCATGGCGTAGAGCGAGCCCGAGACAGCAGCACGCCCGACAGGAAGAACGCCGGAGCGAACCGCGCGCGCCGGGCGCCGATCTGCATGAAGACCGCGCAGGCGAATGTCGCCAGGCTGTGCATGAAGCCGTAGAGGCTGCCGGTCCGGAGCAGGTCCTGGGCGCGCGGATCGGTAACCCCGTGGGCCGCGAACGCGCCGATGGCGACAGCCATGAACCCGCCCACCGCCGCCAGGGTGATCCAGTTGCGGCGGCTCCAGAACCCCATCAGCCCCTGATCCCCCACTAACCCCAGACCTGCGGCCGGCGGTCCTTCCAGGGGGCTTCCTTCTCCAGCTGGGCGGCCAGCCGGAAGAGGGTCGCCTCGTCGGCGTAGCGGGCGGTGAACATCATGCCGATCGGCAGGCCCGCGGCATCGGTCTCCAGCGGCAGCGACAGCGACGGCTGGCCGGAAAAGTTGAAGGGCGGGGTGAACGGGAAGGTGCGGCCCTGGCGGCGGTTCACTTCCTTCGGTTCCAGGTTCACCGGGTCGATGAAGCCGATCTTCGGCACCGGCGTCCCCAGCACCGGGGTCAGATAGACATCGATGTCCTCGAAGAAGGCCAGCGTCGTGCGGTTGAGCATGCGGATCTCCTGCATGGAGCGCATGACGTCGGCGCCGGTTTGGCGGCGGCCGGCCTTCAGCGCCGCCCAGGTCAAGGGTTCCAGTTCGTCAGGTTCCGGCTCGCGGCCGACCTGGTCGATCAGCCGGGCCATGCCGGCGGCGAAATTGGCGGCGGCCGAGGGTCCGCGCGCGGCGAACAGCGCGCGGTAGTCGATGCCCAGGCCCTTTTCGATCACCTCGTGGCCGAGGCCCTTCAGCAGGGCGGCGGTGCGTTCCAGGGCCGCCTGGATTTCCGGCTCGATGGGTCGACCGGACGGGGTTTCCGACGACCAGGCGATCCGCAGTTTGCCGGGGCCCTTGGTGATCTCCTCGACATAGGGGCGGTCCTTGGCCGGCTGGGGATAGGGCGCGCCGGGCTCGGCATAGCCGGTGGCGTCCAGCATGGCGGCCGAGTCGCGGACCGTGCGGGTGACCACGTGATCGACCACATTGCCCATGGCGTAGTCGAAGCCATCGGGCAGGTTGGGATTGCGGTCGCGGGTGACCTTCAGGCCGACCAGCCCGCAGCAGGCGGCCGGGATGCGGATCGAGCCCAGGCCATCGGAGGCGTGCGCCATCGGCACGATCCCCGCCGCCACCGACGAGGCCGCGCCACCCGACGAGCCGCCGGCGATGTGGTCCGGGTTCCAGGGGTTGCGGCAGGGGCCCAGGTGGGCGCTCTCGGTGGTGCCGGTGATGCCGTATTCCGGGGTGTTGGTCTTGCCCAGCGGGATGACGCCGGCCCGGCGATAGCGGCGGGTCAGGCCGCCGTCGTCGGCATCGATGATGTTGCGGGCGAACCTGCTGCCATGGCTGCGCGGCCAGCCGGCCACCGGCATGCCCAGGTCCTTGATCAGGAACGGCACGCCCTTGAACGGGCCGTCGGGCAGATCGCCAGCCGCCCATTTCCGGGCGTCGTCGTAGCCCTTGTAGACCACCGCGTTGAGCGTCGGGTTGTGCCGCTCGATGCGTTCGATGGCGGCCTCGGCAAGCTCCAGTGGCGTCACCTGCCGCTTGGCCACCAGCTCGGCCAGGCCCAGGCCGTCATAGTCGGAGTAGTCAGCGATGCTCATGGGTTTATCTCGCGGTGGGGGTGAGGAAGGCCAGCTTGGGGACCGGCGACAGGGTGGGGGCCTGGCGCTTCAGCGCGGCGAACGCGCCCTCGGCGGCATCGAGCGCGGTCTCGATGTCGGCCGGGGTCATGGCCGCACAAAGGAACATGTTGTGCCAGGGGTGGGTATAGACGCCGCGCTCCAGCATCTCGCTGGCGAAACAGAAACCGCGGCGCAGGTCCGGGTCGTCGTCGAACAGGAACAGCGGCATGACCGCCGGCCCGGTCTGGCGCAGCGAGAAACCGGCGACGGCGGCGCGCTCCGCGAGGCCCGCGCGCAGGCGCTCGCCGAGCGCGGTGATCTGCTCCAGATAGTCGGTATCGCGCACTAGGCGCAGGGTCTCCAGCGCTGCGGCCATCGGCGCGGCCTGATACCAGAACGAGCCGGTGACATAGATCGCCGCGGCCGCCTTGCGGGCCTTGTCATTGCCCAGCAGCGCCGACAGCCCGTGGCCGTTGGCGATGCACTTGCCCCAGGTGGACAGGTCCGGCTGGACGCCGATCTTCGACCAGGAACAGTCGCGGGCCAGCCGCAGGCCCGCGCGGACGTCGTCGACCACCAGCAAGGCGCCTGTGGCGTCGCAGAGCTCGCGAGCGCGCCGGGCATAGGCTGGGCCCGGCTCGGCCTGATCGATGAAGGCGTCGTGCTTGAACGGCGCGGCGAAGATGCAGGCCAGGTCATCGCCGGCCTGGGCGACGGCGGTCTCGAGGCTGGCGACATCGTTGTAGTCGCAGAAGATCTGGTGGCTGCGGTCGCTGTCGATGGTCCCGGCCGGGCGCGGCACGCACCAGGGCGCCGCGCCGTGATAGGCGCCCTTGGCCCGGATCACGACGCGCCGGCGGGTGTGGGCGCGCGCGGTGGTCAGCGCCATGGTGGTGGCGTCGGTGCCATTCTTGCAGAACATCGCCCAGTCGGCGTGGCCGACCAGGGCCACGAACGCCTCGGCCAGCTCGACGATCAGGGCGGTGGGTCCGGTGAGCGTGTCGCCAAGGGCCAACTGCCGGACGTAGGCGGCGTCGATCCCGGGGTCGGCATAGCCGAACAGGTTGGGGCCATAGGCGCACATCAGATCGAGATAGCGGCGCCCGTCGACATCCCAGATGTGCGCGCCCTGGCCGCGCGCGAAGAACTGCGGATAGTCGTCGGGCAAGAGGCCCGTGGACTGGTGACCGTACATGCCGCCCGGGATCACTGCCTCGGCGCGCGCGCGCAGCTCGGCGTCGCGGCTGTTGCTGTGGGTCATGAAGGTCTCCTGGCGACGTCGCCACCATAGGACCCATGCCGGCGTCCGCGCCAGCGTCGCGCTGTTGAACCGCCAAGACGCCAAGGACGCCAAGGG
>JANXXA010000221.1 GCA_025350885.1 Phenylobacterium sp. | reverse complement strand
CGATCCGCGCGGCGATGATCTGGCTTGGCTTCGCCACGCCCGAAGCCGCTCACGGTCATGACCATGGTGGCCACGGTCACGACGACGGCAAGGGCTATGGACACACCCACGGGGTTGTTGATCCCTCGATCACCACCAGCGACCGGGGCATATGGGCCATCAAGTGGTCGTTCGTGATCCTCGCCCTCGCGGCATCGGCGCAGCTCGTGGTCGCCCTGACATCCGGCAGCGTTGCGCTTCTGGCTGACACCATCCACAACATCGGCGACGCGGCGACCGCCGTGCCGCTCTGGATCGCCTTCACCCTGGCCCGCCGCAAACCCAGCCCGCGCTTCACCTATGGCCTGGGGCGCGTGGAAGATCTTGCTGGCATCGCCGTCGTCGCGATCATCCTGCTGAGCGCTCTCGTGGCGGGCTATCAGGCCATCGACCGCTTCATTCACCCCATGCCCGTGCGCGGCCTTGGCTGGGTCGCGGCGGCCGGTGTGATCGGGTTCCTGGGCAACGAGGCCGTCGCGATCTTCCGCATCCGGGTGGGGCGGGAGATCGACAGCGCCGCGCTGATCGCGGACGGCTACCACGCCCGCACCGATGGTCTGACAAGCCTCGCCGTAGTGGTAGGCGCCGCAGGGGTCTGGCTGGGCTATCCGCTGGCCGACCCGATTATCGGCCTGTTCATCACCGTAGCCATCCTGGGCATCGTATGGCAGTCGTCCAAGGCCGTGTTTACGCGGATGCTCGATGGCGTGGAGCCGGGGGTGGTCGAGGAAATTCACCATTCGGCTGGGCATGTAGCTGACGTGCAGTCGGTGGAAGGCGTTCGTGTGCGGTGGTCGGGGCATCGACTGCTGGCCGAGGTGGATGTGACGGCGGACGGGCGCACATCCGTGACCGACGCTGATGCTATCGCCGCAAAAGTCGAACGTGAGCTGATTGAGCATCTTCCCGCCTTGGGCTCGGCCCATGTGCGGGTGCGAGCGGCGGACGGGGGCATCGGCTCCCCGTCGGGCGAGCAACCTTCTCACGGGCATCCGCACGCGGCCTGACGATCAGAGAACATGGGGAAAATTCTGTCCAGGGTGTCGATCATCGCCGCCAGCCTCGGCTTGGTAACCTGCTGGGGGGCCGCTTCAGCTGCGCCAGCACCACCTTATCCCGCGCTTCTCCGAGAGGCCCAGGCTACGGCTCCGCGCCTTGTTGAGAGCGGGGCCAATGTGCGCGCGGCCGAGGGCATGGCCGAACAGGCTGGGACGATCCCGAACCCCACGCTAAGTTTCCAGGCAGAGGACCTTGGCCTCCACGACAAGGCGGGCATCTCGCAGCGTCAAAACACCCTGTCGTTCAGCCAGCCATTGGAACTGGGCGGCAAGCGGTCTGCGCGGGCCGCCGCCGGGCGGGCGGAAGTGGGCGCTGCTGAGGCGCGCCAAGGGCAGGCGCGGGCCGATTTCGCCTATGACCTCGCGATGGCCTACGCCACCGCCGAGGCGGGCCAGATGCGTGTCACGGTGCTAACCGACGATCTCGGCCGCGCCCGTGAAGACCTGCGGGCCGCGCGAGCGCTGGTGGAGGCCGGCAAGGAAGCTGATCTGCGGGCGGTGCAAGCCCATGCCGCAGCCGCTGGGGCCGAAGCTGATCTCGCCACGGCACGCGCCGACGCCACCGAGGCGCTTGCCAACCTCTCCAGTATGGCGGGCGCAAGAGAGCCATTCTCCAGCGTGGCAGTTTCGCTTCTTACAATGCCTCAAGTCGCGAAGGCCTTGCCCACACCCGCTCATGCCAGCGGCCCCGCCCTGGCTGTCGCCCAAGCCGAACGTCAGGCCGCCGCCGGACGGCTGAAGGTGGAACGCGCCCGCAACATCCCTGACCTGACCCTATCGGTCGGCGCGCGCAACTACGACGCCAACGACACCACCGGCATCGTGGCCGGTATCTCTGTGCCCCTGCCACTCTTCGATCGGAACCGGGGAGCGGTGAAGGCCGCCAACGCCCAGGTCGCCGCCGCCGAGGCCAGGCTGAACGGCGCGCGCCTTCAGGCCGAAGCCTCATGGGCGGCCGCGACCGCGCAGGCCGGCGCGGGCGAAGCTCGACTGGCCGCCGCCACCCAGGCCGAGGTCGCCGCGCGCGAAGGCTATCGGCTTGCGCGCATCAGCTATGAGGCCGGCAAGAGCTCGCTGATGGAATTGTCGGCAGCGCGGCGCGCCCTCGCCGAAGCCCAGACCCGTCTGATTGACGCTCGCCTAGCCCGCGTCCGCGCCGAGGCGCAGCTCGCGCGCCTCACCGGTCGCGCCCCGTTCGGAGAATGAGCCAGATGACCTCCTACGAGGCGCGCAATCGCCGCTTCCTCACCACGGCGGCATTTGTCGCGCTGGCGGCTGGGGCCGGGTTTGGCATCGCCAAGCTCACGACGCGCCCTGCGCCGCCGCCCGTCGCCGCGCCGGTCGCGGCCAAGGGGCCGCAGACGCTGACGCTGCCCGCGTCCTACATCGCCGCCGCAAGCATCGGGGTTGAAGCCGTCACGGCGGGCAACCTCAGCGCTGAAGTGCTCGCCTCCGCTAGCGTCGTATCAGCCCCAAACGGCGAGGCGGTCATCACCGCTCACGCGGCTGGCACGGTGGTTCGCTTGGCAAAGCGTATCGGCGATCCGGTGCGAGCTGGTGAAATCCTTGCCCTCGTGGAGAGCCGCGATGCGGCGGCGGTTTCAGCCGACCGTTCGGTGGCCGATGCCAAGGTCAGTCTCGCCCGCAAGGTCGCCGCCCGCGAGCAACGCCTCTTCGAACAGCGCGTGTCTCCCCGACAAGACCTTGAGATGGCTCAGGCCGAACTCGCCGCCGCTGAAGCCGAAGCCCGCCGCGCTCGCGCTGCCGCTGCGGCTGTGCATGTGACGGGCGACGGTCGGGCGGCGGTTGCAAGTCCGCTTGCGGGAAGGATCACCACCCAGGCCGCGACCCTTGGCGCTTTCGTCCAACCCGACACCGAACTTTTCCGCGTCGCCGATCCGCGTCTGGTGCAGATCGAAGCCTCCGTGACAGCGACCGACGCCGCCAGAATCACGCCCGGCGATGCTGCGGTGCTCGTCACCCAGGACGGGACGAAGCTGAACGCTGTCGTGCGGTCGGTCACACCGACCCTCAGCAAGGAGAGCCGCGCGGCAACGGTCGTGTTGACCCCGGCCGCCGGCTTCCCGTCGCTGACGCCGGGCTCGTCGCTCCAAGCCCGCATCTCGCCCAGATCGGCCGGCGGCAGCAGCGCCATCGTCATTCCAGAGGAGGCGATTCAAAGCATTGACGGCCGCGAGGTGGTCTTCGTGCGCAGCGCCACGGGCTTCATCGTGCAACCCGTTACGGTCACCTCCCGCAGTGCCGGACGTGCATCGGTCACCGCCGGTCTGACGGCTGGTCAATCCATCGCCACCCGCAACGCCTTTCTGCTCAAGGCCGAGCTGAACAAAGGCGGAGACGAAGGCGAATGATCGGCCGGATCATCGCGTTCGCGGTTCGCGCGCGCTGGATTGTCATCCTCTTGACCGCCATCGTGGCCGCGTTCGGCATGTGGCAGCTCACCAGGCTGCCCATCGACGTGACGCCCGACATCACCAACAAGCAGGTGCAGATCAACACCGTGATCCCGACGCTCGGGCCGGTGGAGGTCGAGAAGCGGGTGACATTCCCCGTCGAGACGGCCTTGGCCGGCCTGAAGGGCGTGGAGAGCACGCGCTCCTTTTCGCGCAACGGCTTCAGTCAGGTGACGGCGATCTTCAACGAGGACGTCAACCTCTACTTCATGCGCCAGCAGGTTGCCGAGCGACTGGCCCAGGCCCGCCCGAACCTGCCGCCGGGAGCGGAGCCGCAGATGGGGCCAGTCTCCACCGGCCTCGGCGAGGTGTTCCACTACAGCGTCGAGTTCGCCAATCCCGGCGGCAAGGGCGCGACGATCCGCAATGGCCAGCCAGGCTGGCAGGCCGACGGCTCTTTCCTCAACGACGACGGTGATCGCCTGACCGACACCGTGTCCCAGGTCGCGTATCTGCGCACGGTGCAGGACTGGATCGTGCGCCCGCAGCTTCGAACTGTCCCGGGCGTGGCCGACGTGGACTCGCTCGGCGGCTATGTAAAGCAGTACGTCGTCGAGCCTGACCCGGTGAAGCTCGCCGCCTACGGGGTATCCTACACGGACCTCGTTGAAGCCCTCGAAAAAGCCAACCAGTCGGTGGGCGCGGATTTCATACAGCGCTCAGGAGAGGCGTATCTGGTCCGCGCCGACGCCCGCATCCATTCGATCGAAGAAATCGGCCGTGCGGTGATCGCCATCCGTGGAGGCGTGCCGGTGACGGTGCGCGACCTGGCCAACGTCCGGATCGGGGGCGAACTGCGTCGCGGCGCCGCCAGCCGCAACGGCTATGAAACCGTCATCGGCAGCGCGCTGATGCTGGTCGGTGAGAATAGCCGCACGGTGGCCCACGGCGTGGGAGTCAAGCTCAAGGCTATCCAGGCCACCTTGCCGACAGGGATCGCCGCAGTGCCGGCGCTCGATCGTTCGCAGCTGGTCGTCGCCACCATCACCACGGTCACCGAGAACCTCGTTCTGGGCTCGTTGTTGGTGATTGCCGCCCTGTTCGTGATCCTGGGGAACTGGCGGGCGGCGCTGATCGCCACCCTCGTCATCCCGCTTTCGATGGCGATGAGCGCGACCGGCATGAACACCCTGAAAATCTCCGGTAACCTGATGAGCCTGGGCGCGCTTGATTTTGGTCTGATCATCGACGGCTCGCTGATCATCGTGGAAAACTGCCTGCGCCGCCTGGCCGAGCGCCAGCACGGTTTAGGCCGGCTCCTCACACTGCAAGAGCGCTTGGACGAAGTGATCGATGCATCGCGGGAGATGGTTCGGCCGACGGTGTTCGGCCAGATCGTGATCTTCCTGGTGTTCATCCCCTGCCTCACCTTTCAGGGCGTGGAGGGCAAGATGTTCTCGCCGATGGTCATCACCCTGATGCTGGCGCTGGCCGCCGGGTTCCTGCTGTCGCTCACCTTCGTGCCGGCGATGGTGGCGCTGCTATTGAGCGGCAGGGTCAGCGAAACCGAGGCGCCGGTGATCCGCCGGGCAAAGTTGTTCTACGAGCCCTGGCTGCGACGCTCCGTGGCCCGTCCCTGGCCATTCATCGGCGCTGCTGTCGGCGTCTTCGCCCTAGCGGTGGTGACGTTCTTCTTCCTGGGCCGTGAATTTCTGCCGACGCTGGACGAGCAGAACCTCAACTTGTCGTCGGTGCGCATCCCCTCCACGTCCATCGACCAGTCGCTGGCGATCGACCTGCCTTTGGAGCGGGCTGTGCTGACGCTTCCGGAAGTGAAGATGGTCTACTCAAAGGCTGGCACCGCCAGCCTTGCCGCGGACCCGATGCCGCCGAACGCCTCGGACAACTACATCATCCTGAAGCCAAGATCGGAGTGGCCTGCGGGGATCCGCAGCAAGGAACAGGTCATCGCCCGAATCCGAGCGGTCACTGCGCCCATGGTCGGCAATGCCTACGATGTCACTCAGCCGATTGAGATGCGCTTCAACGAGCTGATCGGCGGCGTGCGCAGCGACGTCGCGGTCAAGATCTACGGGGATGATCTCGACAAGCTGGCGGAGACGGGCGATCAAATGGCCGGCGTGCTGCGCAAGATTCCGGGCGCCACCGATGTGCGCGTAGCCCAGACCCGCGGTTTCCCGACCTTCGACATACAGTTCGACCGCGACGCGATCGCCCGCTACGGCCTGTCGATGCAGGAGGTCGCCGACACGGTGTCGATCGCGCTCGGCGGCCGCGCGGCCGGCCAACTCTTCGAGGGCGATCGGCGGTTCGACGTTGTCGTGCGACTGGCCAACGCACAGCGCAACGATCTCGACGCGCTGGGGGCGATCCCGGTCATGCTGCCCGCGGTGGAGGGCAAGCCACGAGCCTCCGTGCCGTTACGGCAGCTCGCGGCCTTCCGCTTCACGGAAGGTCTCAATGAAGTCAGTCGCGACAACGGCAAACGCCGCCTTTATGTGGAGGCCAACGTCCGCGGCGGCGATCTCGGCTCATTTGTCACAGAGGCGCAGAAGCGCATTTCGCGCGAGGTCAAGCTGCCGGCCGGCATGTTCATCGAATGGGGCGGCCAATACCAGAATCTCCAGGCCGCTACGGCTCGGCTGGCCCTGGTGGTGCCCGTCTGCTTCGTGCTGATCTTCATTGTCCTCTATCTGGCGCTGGGCAGCGCGACCCT
Organism: Phenylobacterium sp.; assembly: GCA_025350885.1. Lineage (GTDB taxonomy): Bacteria > Pseudomonadota > Alphaproteobacteria > Caulobacterales > Caulobacteraceae > Phenylobacterium. Next base: position 6,470 of record JANXXA010000221.1, on the reverse strand, counting down.
GGCGGCCACGGTGTTCACCGCGGTGCCCTTGGCGCTGGCCGGCGGGGTGTTTTCAATAGCCCTTCGGGGCATCCCCTTCTCGGTATCCGCCGCTGTCGGATTCATCACCGTCTCCGGCGTCGCCGTGCTGAACGGCCTGGTGCTCATCGCTGCCTTGCGACGATGGCTGGACTCCGGCGCCGACCTCGACACCGCGATCATCCAGGGGGCGCTTGAACGCGTGCGGCCCGTGGTCATGACGACGCTGATCCCGGCGCTCGGCTTCATTCCCATGGCCATCGCGCACGGCACTGGCGCGGAGGTGCAGAAGCCGCTCGCGACGGTGGTGATCGGTGGGCTCATCACCTCGACCGCGCTCACCCTCTTCGTCCTGCCCGCGATCTGTCACTTGGTCATGGGCCGTCAGCGGCGCTACCCCCAAGGTGAGCTTCCAGCCTCGTGTGATCATCCCTCGGCCGCGCAATAGTCTCGTATGCGCGCGTCCATCACCGAACACTCCTCCACGGCATCGACACCTCCCGCTCTCAAGCGGAAAGTGTCACCCATCTCTCCGGTACGGGTTGTCACCCATGTCTCGGGCTACTCAGACCCCCGCCGCCCTGCCTCGAACCGGGCAATTCCGCCACTCTCGCACCGGCGGCGGGATTTCCGTTCCCACGCGGCGTGGGGTTCGGCGTAGGGTCATGCCGGTCAACCCAGCCAGGAGCCCGCCCTGTCGGTCATCGCCGCGCTCAACCACGTCACCCGCTATCGCTATGACCAGCCGGCGGAGCTGGGGCCGCATGTGGTGCGGCTGCGCCCGGCGCCGCACACGCGCACGCGGATCGCCAGCTATTCGATGACCGTCGAGCCGGCGGCGCACTTCATCAACTGGCAGCAGGATCCGCACGGCAACTGGCTGGCGCGGATCGTGTTTCCCGAGCCGACGCGGGAGTTCGCCATCACCGTCGACCTGACCGCCGAGATGGTGGTGGTCAATCCGTTCGACTTTTTCACCGAGCCCTACGCCGAGCGGCTGCCGTTTACCTATCCCGAGGCCCTGGCGCAGGATCTGGCGCCTTACATGGCCGTCGATGACGACGGGCCGGGGCTGGAGGCCGCGGTCGCGGCGCTGCGGCCGGACGGCCAGGGGACGGTGGATTTTATCGTCGGGCTGAACGCCCAGATCCAGCGGACCGTCAGCTATGTGGTGCGGATGGAGCCCGGGGTGCAGAGCCCCGACGCCACGCTCTCGCTGGGCTCGGGCTCGTGCCGCGACAGCGCCTGGCTGCTGGTGCAGATGCTGCGTCGGCTGGGGCTGGCGGCGCGGTTCGTCTCCGGCTACCTCCTGCAGCTGAAGGCCGACATCGACCCGATCGCCGGGGCGATGGGAACCCAGACCGACTTCACCGACCTGCACGCCTGGGCCGAGGTCTATATTCCGGGCGCCGGGTGGATCGGGCTGGACGCCACCTCGGGGCTCCTGTGTGGCGAGGGGCATATCCCGCTGGCCGCATCGCCGCACTATCGCTCGGCCGCGGCGATCACCGGAGTGGCCAGCCGCCCGGCCGACCACTTCGACTTCTCGATGACGGTCACCCGGCTGGTCGAGCCCATCCGCATCACCCGGCCGTTCGAGGAGGCCGACTGGGCCGCCCTGGACGCCGTGGGCGAGCAGGTCGAGGCCGACCTCGCCGCCCAGGATGTGCGGCTGACCCTGGGCGGGGAGCCGACCTTCGTCTCCGTTGACGACTTCGAGTCCGCCGAATGGAACATCGACGCGTCGGGGCCGACCAAGCCGATCCTCAGCGAACAGCTGCTGCGCCGCCTGCGCGACCGGTTTGGACCCGGCGGGATGCTGCATCACGGCCAGGGCAAGTGGTATCCCGGCGAACCCCTGCCGCGCTGGGCGCTGGGCCTGTTCTGGCGGCGCGACGGGCTGCCGGTCTGGCGTGACGGGGCCTCTGACCTGGAGGGCGAACGCGGGGCTGCGGCGACGGTGGCCGATGCGCACGGGCTGATCCAGCGGCTGGCCGCGCGGCTGGGCGTCGATCCGATGATGGCCCTGCCGGCGCGGGAGGACCCGCTGCCGGCGATGAAGGCCGAGACCGACCTGCCGCCCGAGGTCGAGCTGACCGACGCGACGCTGGACGACCCGGCCGCGCGGACCCGGCTGCGGCGGGTCATGCAGGGCGGGCTGTCGAAGACCCTGGGCTATGTGCTGCCGCTGCGCCGCGCGTTCAGCAAGGCCGAGGGCCAGGGCTGGCTGAGCGAGGACTGGCGGTTCCGCCGCGGTCGGCTCTATGCGATCCCCGGCGACTCGCCGCTGGGCCTGCGCCTGCCGCTGGACTCCCTGCCGCGGCTGGCGGCGAGGGACTATCCGCACATCATCCCGCTCGACCCGTACGAGCACCGTGGCCCCCTGCCCGACCTCTCGCGGCTGCATCTGGAGCCGGAGCCGGAGGTGGGCGGCGTCGGATCGCCCACGCGGCGCAAGGCCCCGGCCGTGCGCACCGCGCTCAGCATCGAGCCCCGCGACGGCTATCTCTATGTGTTCATGCCGCCGGTGGCGCGGCTGGAGGACTATCTGGAACTGGTCGCCCAGCTGCAGGCCGCCGCCGACGGCCTGCCGGTGCGCCTGGAGGGCTATGCGCCGCCCGCCGACCCGCGGCTGGGCGTGCTGAAGGTCACCCCCGACCCCGGCGTCATCGAGGTCAATGTGCAGCCGGCCACGAGCTGGCGCGAGGCCGTGGAGATCACCACCGGCGTCTATGCCGACGCGCGGGCCTGCCGGCTGGGGGCCGACAAGTTCATGATCGACGGGCGCCACACCGGCACCGGCGGCGGCGCGCACGTGGTGATCGGCGGAGCGAGCCCGGCGGACTCGCCCTTCCTGCGCCGGCCCGACGTGCTGAAGAGCCTCTTGCTCTACTGGCAACGGCATCCGGCGCTGTCCTACCTGTTCTCCGGCCTGTTCGTCGGGCCCACCAGCCAGGCCCCGCGCGTCGACGAGGCGCGGCACGACGCGCTCTATGAGCTGGACATCGCGCTGGGGCAGATTCCAGGGCCGAGCCGCAAGGCTCCGCCGGCGCCCTGGCTGGTCGACCGGCTGTTGCGCAATCTCCTGACCGACGTGGCCGGCAACACCCACCGCACCGAGATCTGCATCGACAAGCTCTATTCGCCGGACGGGCCGACGGGACGGCTGGGCCTCTTGGAATTCCGCGGCTTCGAGATGCCGCCGGACGCGCGCATGAGCCTGGCCCAGCAGCTGCTGATCCGCGCCCTGGTGGCCTGGTTCTGTCGGACGCCACAGACGGGGCGGCTGGTGCGCTGGGGGACCGCGCTGCACGACCGCTTCATGCTGCCGCATTTCGTCTGGAGCGACTTTACCGAGGTGATCGGCGACCTCAACCGCGCCGGCTATGGCTTCGACCTGCAATGGTACGAGGCGCAGCGCGCGTTCCGCTTCCCGGTGCACGGCCGGGTGCAGTACGGTGACGTCTCGTTGGAGCTGCGACACGCCCTGGAGCCCTGGCACGTGATGGGCGAGGAGACGTCGGGGTCGGGCACCGTGCGGTTCGTGGATTCCTCGGTGGAGCGGCTGCAGGTGCTGGCCGACGGCTTCCATGCCGAGCGGCACGTGATCACCTGCAACGGTCGCGCCCTGCCGATGACGCCGACCGGGATCTCGATGCAGGCGGTGGCCGGCGTCCGCTACAAGGCCTGGAAACTGCCCAGCGGCCTGCATCCGACCCTGCCGGTCAATGCGCCGCTGACCTTCGACATCGTCGACCGGGCCAACCACCGCTCGATCGGCGGCTGCGTCTATCACGTGACCCATCCGGGCGGGCGCAGCTATGATACCTTCCCGGTCAATTCCTACGAGGCGCAGGCGAGGCGCAAGGCGCGGTTCGAGGAGCAGGGCCATACCCCCGGCCCGATCCGGCCGCCGCGCGCCGAACCGATGGACGAGTTCCCGATGACGCTTGATTTGAGGACGCCCGGTGGCCGCTGAGACCGCCACCAAGGGCCGCCGCGCCGCGGACCTGGAGCCTTCGGCGGCCAAGCGGCTGTCGGGCTGGCTGCGCGGCTATGCGCCGGTGCAGGGCATCCCCGACGAGCTGTTCGACGCCACCGGCCGGCCGCGCGCCGACTGGCTGAGCTTCCTGGGCGATTTCGCGGAATACCCGGAAGGCGAGTTCAAGAGCCGCTTCGACCTGGCCACCCGGCATATCCGCGACACCGGCGTCTCCTACCGGATCTATGGCGAGGAGAACGAGCGCAGCTGGCCGCTCAATCCGCTGCCGCTGATCCTGGGCAAACAGGAATGGTCGCGGATCGCCGCCGGCGTCGAACAGCGCGCCAACCTGATGGAGGCGCTGTTGCGCAACCTCTACGGCGACGCCTCGCTGGTGGCCGACGGCCACTTGCCGGCCGCCGCGGTGACCGGCAGCGCCGACTTCATTGCCGCCCTGCGCGGGGTCGCCCCGCCCGGCGGGCGCTATCTGCAGCTCTACGCCGCCGACCTGGGCCGGGGACCGGACGGCCGCTGGTGGGTGCTGGACGACCGCACCCAGGCGCCGTCGGGCGCGGGCTATGCGCTGGAGAACCGGCTGGTGCTCAGTCGCGCCTATCCGAACCTCTACAACGCGATGAATGTCGAGCGACTGGCCCCGTTCTTCGACGGGTTCCGCAAGGGCCTGGCCGCGGCCGCCGACCGCGCCGACCCGCGCATCTGCCTTCTGACCCCCGGCCCGTTCAGCGAGACCTATTTCGAGCAGGCCCACCTGGCCCGCTACCTGGGCTTCCTGCTGGTCGAGGGCGACGACCTGATCGCCCGCGACGGTAAGGTCTATGTGCGCACCATCGCCGGGTTGAAGCGGGCCGATGTGATCCTGCGGCGCGTCGACGCTAACTTCATCGACCCCCTGGAGCTGAACAGCGCCTCGCATCTGGGCACGCCCGGCCTGCTGGACGCCATCCGCTCCGGCGGCGTGGCGATGCTCAACATGCCCGGCTCCGGGGTCGCGGAGTCCAAGGCCCTGCTGGGCTTCCTGCCCAAGCTCTGCCGCCGCTTGCTCGGCGAAGAGCTGAAGATGCCCAATGTCGCCACCTGGTGGTGCGGCCAGCCGCTCGAGCGGGCGAGCGTCGAGCGCAACTTCGACGACCTGGCGATCTCGCCGGCGTTCAATGTGCAGGGCGACGACGGCGCGCTGACACGGCCCAAGCTGATGGCCGACCTGTCGCCGGCGGACCGCGCCGAGGTGCGCGCGCGGCTGAACGACCGACCGGGCGACTTTGTCGGCCAGGAAGTGGTCAGGCTGTCGACCATGCCGGTGCTGCGCGACGGCCGCCTGGAGCCCGCGCCGTTCGTGCTGCGGGTCTACGCCGCCTGGACACCGGAGGGGATGAAGATCATGCCGGGCGGCTTCTGCCGCACCTCCGAACAGCTGGACGTCCGCGCCATCTCGATGAGCGAGAACGCGCGCACCGCCGACGTCTGGGTGATCGACGACAAGCCGGTGGAACGGGTCACCCTGCTGGCCAGCCAGGAGGACGTCAGGGTCCGGCGGATCATGGGCCATCTGCCCAGCCGGGCGGCGGACAACCTGTTCTGGTTGGGCCGCTATGTGGAGCGCGCGGAGGCGACGCTGCGGCTGGCGCGCAGCCTGTGCACCAGCCTGATGGACTCCGAATCGGCGGTCCACGGCGCGGGCGAGACGCTGACCTGCCTGCAACAGCTGCTGATCGACTGGGGGGCGATCGACGAGGATCGGCTGGGCAGCCCCGCCCTGCAATCGGCGCGCGAGGCCCTGCACGACCAGAAGGCCTATGGCTCGGTGATCTATCTGGTGCGCGCCGCGCGGCGCACCGCGGCCAGCATGCGCGAGCGGCTGTCCGCCGATTTCTGGGCGCTGCTGCTCAATCTGGAGAGCGAGCTCACCCAGCGCGCCCAAGCGCCGCTGTCGGAGGCCGAGGCCCTGCAGCAGGTGGAGAGCGCGCTGCAACTGCTGGCGGCGCTCGCGGGCCTCGCCCAGGAGAACATGAACCGCGCGTCGGGCTGGCGCTTCCTCGACATGGGCCGGCGGATCGAGCGCGGCGTCAACATCTGCCGGATGACCCGCACCCTCGCGCACGACGCGGCGACCACCGACGACCTCGACCTGTTGCTCGACCTGGCCGACAGCCAGATCACCTACCGCGCCCGCTATCTTGTGGGTCTGGCGCTGACGCCGGTGCGCGACATGGTGATGCTCGACCCGTTCAACAGCCGATCGCTGGCCTTCCAGGTCGAGACCCTGAAGGGGCATCTGGCCGTCCTGCCCTCGCTGCTCGCCGACGGCATGCTGGAGGAGCCCAACAGGGTGCTGCTGCCGCTCGCCGCCGAGGTCGAGACCGCCGACGCGGCCCACCTCGAGGCGCCCAGGATGCTGGCCTTTGAACAGACCCTGTTGCGGCTGTCGGGCGCGGTCGCCGACCGCTATTTC
>JANXXA010000171.1 GCA_025350885.1 Phenylobacterium sp. | reverse complement strand
CTCATCGACCACCAGCATCTGCACGCCGGTCATCAAGAGCTTGCCGCGTTCGAAGTGGTCGAGCAGGCGGCCGGGGGTGGCGATCAGCACATCGACGCCGCGGTCGAGCTTCAGTTCCTGATCGTTGAACGACACCCCGCCGATCAGCAGCGCCCAGGACAGCCTCTGGCCCTTGGCGTAGCGTTCGAAGGAGGCGGCGACCTGATCAGCCAGTTCGCGGGTCGGCTCGATGACCAGGGCGCGGGGCATCCGCGCCCGGGCCCGGCCGGCGGCCAGGCGGTCGATCATCGGCAGGGTGAAGGCCGCGGTCTTGCCGGTGCCGGTCTGGGCGATGCCCAGCACATCCTGGCCATGCAGGGCGTGCGGAATGGCCTCGGCCTGGATCGGCGTGGCGGTGGTGTAGCCGGTGTCGGCGACCGCCTTAAGGGTCGCGGCCGACAGGCCCAGTTCAGAGAATTCGGTCATTTTGCCTGAGGTAGATACGGTCGGTGGGACCGTCGTGGCCCCAGGATAGCTGCCCCAGCGCCGTATGCGCCGCAGCGGCGCGCGGACGAAATTCGCCGCGCGCGCCGGACCATACGGCGAGCGACGCCCAAGTCAACGCGCGGGTCGTCACAAGGCGCCCGGAAAGCGCGAACCTTCGCGACTATTTGCCGTCGACCGAATAGGCCAGCAGCACATTGTTGCCGTTGCCGCCGGTATTGGCCGCGCCGTTGAAGCCGCTCATCACGAACACCCGGCCGCCGGCGATGGCGGCGCCCAGGCCATCGAGGCTGCCGCCCGGCTGGCCCTTGACCCGGTTGACGGTGTCGTAGGTGCGCGAGGTGGTGGAGTCGGCCCAGAGCACCTTGCCGCTGGCCGGGTCATAGGCGCGGAACCAGCCGTCGAGGGTTCCGGAGAACACCGCGCCGGGCATCACCGAAGGCGCCTGCGACTGGGCGCGGATGCAGGCGCCGCCAGTGCGGTCGCGTGAGCGGTCGCCGGCATAGTGGCAGGACGCGATGGGCGCCGGCGCGCGCCACAGCACCTTGCCGGTGGCGGGATCGAGCGCGTAGAGGCCCGGCGTCGCCGGCGGCTGCTTTACGGCCATCGGCGATTTGCCGAGCGGGCGCAGATACTCATCGATCAGGTTGATGGTGTCGGCGTTGGCGACGTAGAGCCGCTTGGCGTCGGCGGCCATGCCCCATTCGATCCCGCCCAGCGCCGAGCCGCCGCCGACCTTGGTGCTCCACAGCGTGGCCCCGGTGTCGGGGTCCATGCCGTAGGCGACGCCGGACTTCTGGCCGGCCAGCAGGATGTCCCGCCCGCCCTTGCCGCCCTTACCGGGGGCCAGCTTGAAGAGGATCGGCGAGGCGCCGAAATCGTAGTCGGGGCCGTCTGGACTGGGGCAGTTGGCGGGCTTCACCGCATCGGTGCAGCCGACGATGAAATTGTCTCGCTCGGTGACCTGGTTGGACCAGCGGATTTTGCCGGTCGCGGCCTCGATGGCGACGATGGCGTCGGCGCCCTTGGTGTCCACGTCGGTGTAGCTGTCGCCGGTGGCCACATAGACCAGGCCGCGCCCGGCGTCATAGGTCGGCGCCGACCAGATGGCCCCGCCGGCCGGACCCTGCAGCATGGTCCCCACGGCGTTTTTGTGGGTGGGGCGCAGCGGTTCGGGCAGCACCACGGTCTTCCACAAGGTCTTGCCGGTCGCCAGGTCCAGCGCCACCAGCGCGCCCTGGAAGCTGCAGCAGGGATAGGTCGGCGGGATCGCCGCGCCCTCCTCGCCGGAGGTCAGCGGCACGAAGATCCGGTCGCCGGCGACCAGCGGGCTGCCGGTGACCCCGGCCACCGCATTGGCGTCCAGCACCGCCGAGCGCCAGATGTCCTTGCCGGTCTGGGCGTCCAGCGCGCGGACGGTGCGGTTACGCTCGCCGATGAAGGTCGCCCAGCCGCTGGGCGCGATAGCGGATTTCACGATCATCGGGGTGGTGCGCGACACCGCACCCTCGACCACCCAGCGCACGCAGCCGGTGGCCGCGTCCAGCGCATAGAATTTGCCCGAGCGGTTGGTGATGAACAGCCAGTCGCCGATGACGGTGGGCATCGAGCCGCCGGTCATGGTGAAGGCCCACTTGACCTTGAGCTTCGCCACGTCGACGGCGGTGAGGCCGGGGTGGGCCTGATAGCGGTGCGAGGTCTCCAGGCCGACACTGGTCCAGTCCGAACCTGAGGGCTTGATCGGCGGGTTGACCTGGCACTTCAGATCGACGCCGACCAGAGGCGGTTGCGGGCGGCCCCGGCCCCCTTGCGCGACCGGCGCCGGCGCGGCGGCGGCGGCGAGATAGGCGGCGACCGCCTGCCGGTCAGCCTCGGAAAGCCCCGCCGCCATCGATTTCATGACGCCGTTGGTCAGCGCCTCGACGATCGCCCCGGCCGGCATGGTGGCCAACGTCGCCCGGTCCGGCGCGCGTTCGATGGCCGGTTCGTGGCAGGCCTTGCAGCGGGCGTTGAAAACCGCCTCGCCCGGCGCGGCTATCGGAGGAGCGGGCGCCTGCGCGTGGGCGGCGATGGGCAGGGTCAGCGCGCAGGCAAGGCCCGCCGCCGCAGCCAGAATCGTTGTGAACCGCATCCCCCACCTTTTTCTGCTTTCCCCCACACTGCCGGTGAGGTCTTGCGCCAAGATTGCAGGGATGACGCGGTGGGTTCAAGGGCGCCGCGCTTGGCGCCCTAAACGTCCAGGTCCCCCACCGCGAACTCGGCGTTTTCCTGGATGAACTGGAAGCGGAGTTCGGGTTTGCGGCCCATCAGGGCTTCGACCAGGCTTTCGACGGCTTCCTCGGCGCGGGGCAGGGTGACGCGGGCCAGCGTGCGCTTCGCCGGGTCCATGGTGGTCTCCTTCAGCTGCGCCGGCATCATTTCGCCCAGGCCCTTAAAGCGGCTGATCTCGGGTTTCCTGCCCTTGAACTCGGTTTCCAGCAGCTGGTCGCGGTGGGCGTCGTCGCGGGCGTAGACGGCCTTGCCGCCGTGGCTGAGGCGATAGAGCGGCGGCAGCGCCAGGTAGAGGCGCCCCGAGCGGATCATCTGCGGCATGGTGCGATAGAAGAAGGTGATCAGCTGGCTGGCGATGTGGGCCCCGTCGACGTCGGCGTCGGTCATGATCACCACGCGGTCGTAGCGCAGGTCTTCTTCCTTGAACTTCGCGCCGGCCTGGACGCCCAGCGCCAGCATCAGGTCGGTGAGCTCCTTGTTGGCCCCCATCTTGTCGAGCGTGGCGGAGGCGACGTTGAGGATCTTGCCGCGCAGGGGCAGGATCGCCTGGCTTTTGCGGTCGCGGGCCTGTTTGGCCGAGCCGCCGGCCGAGTCACCCTCGACCAGGAAGATCTCGGTGCCGTCGATGGCGTTGCCGGAGCAGTCGGCGAGCTTGCCAGGCAGGCGCAGTTTGCGCGTCGCCGAGGCGCGGGCGACTTCCTTGTCCTTGCGGCGCTTCAGCCGCTCCTCGGCGCGCTCGATGACGAATTCCAGCAGGGCGGAGGCGACCTTGGGCTGGGCGGTGAGCCAGTGGTCGAAGGGGTCACGCAGCGCGGTCTCCACCAGCCGCTGGGCGTCGGCGGAGGACAGCCGTTCCTTGGTCTGACCCTGGAATTCCGGGTTGGCGACGAACACGCTGACCAGCGCGCCGGCCTGGGCCAGGACGTCGTCGGCGGTGAGGATCACGCCGCGCTTTTCCCCGGTCAGTTCGGCATAGGCTTTCAGGCCGCGGGTGAGCGCCGCGCGCAGGCCCGCCTCGTGGGTGCCGCCCTCCGGGGTGGGCACGGTGTTGCAGTAGGACTGCATGAAGCCGTCGGCCTCGCCGAACCCGGCCGGGGTCCAGGCGATGGCCCATTCGACCTTGCCGGTCTCGCCGGGGCGGGCCCAGCGGCCGGCGAAGGGTTCCGGCGTGACCGTCTCGATGTCCTTGACCCGCTCGGCCAGGAAATCGGCCAGACCGTTGGGAAAGCGGAAAACGGCCTCGGGCGGGGTCTGGTCCTGAAGACGTGAGGGGTCGCAGGACCAGCGGATCTCAACGCCGCCGAACAGATAGGCCTTGGAGCGCGCCATGCGGTAAAGCCGCGCTGGCTTGAACGCCACGCCCTCGCCGAAGATCACCGGGTCAGGCTGGAAGGCGATAGCCGTGCCGTGTCGGCGCGTCGGGCCCAGCTTCGCGATGCCGCTCAGGGGTTTGCCGCGGCTGAAGGCCTGGCGCCATTCAAAGCCGTCCTTCCAGGCGGTGACCTCGACCCGCTCGGAAAGCGCATTGACCACGCTGACGCCGACGCCGTGCAGGCCGCCGGAGGTCTCATAGACCTTGCCGGAGAATTTCCCGCCGGAGTGCAGGACGGTCATGATCACCTCCAGCGCCGACTTGCCGGGGTGCTTGGGGTGCGGGTCGACGGGGATGCCGCGGCCGTCGTCGGTGACGGTGAGCATGCCGTCGGCGTCGAGGCGCACGGTTATGACCTTGGCGTGGCCGGCGACGGCCTCGTCCATCGAATTGTCGAGCACCTCGGCGAACAGGTGGTGCAGCGCGCGCTCGTCGGTGCCGCCGATATA
>JANXXA010000160.1 GCA_025350885.1 Phenylobacterium sp. | reverse complement strand
CGCTCGACATGGGTGCGGGGGCCGAGGTTTCGAGACTTCGACCCTCTCGATCCTCGATCTGCGAGACGTGCCCGCGGCAGGCTTCGCAAGTCTCGATGTGAGCCGATATTGTGATCGCGGGAGGCGCTTGCGGATCGCCGGTGGCGTAACCTGTCAGCAGCGTGAGGGAAGGATGGCGACGATCGCTCAAGCAAGCCCGCCGAGCGTGGAGCGCAGGTGCGCGGAGGCCAGTCTGATGCGCGACTTTACCGTGCCCAGGGGAAGCCCGAGATGGGTGGCGATCTCGGGGTGGCTCCGATCCTCGAAGTAGGACAGCTGCAGCACCTGGGCCTGCTCGCGCGGCAAGGTGGCCATCGCCGCACGCAGGCGCGCCTCGCCTTCCAACACCTTCAATTCATCTTCGGGGGTAAGCTGAGCCGTCGGCGTTTCACCGATGCGACCATTGTCCGGCTGCAGTTCTCGGCGCAGCAGGTCCACGCGCAGATTGCGCGCGATGGTGTAGATCCACGCGCCGGCGCTTGCCCGCAGCGGATCGAACTGCTCGGCCTTGCGCCAGACGGCCAGGAGCGTTTCCTGGGCAAGGTCCTCAGCCGCCTGCTCCGCAACGCCCTGCCGCAGCAGATAGCCCTTCACCTTGGGCGCGAAGCTGGTGAAGAGGGCGATGAAACTGGCGCGATCGCGATACCGGCCGATGGCGACGATCCACTCGCCGGGATGTTCTGAAATCAGTTGCCGCTCGGCCAGTTCGCTCATGCCATCGTCTCCATGCGGAATCGATGGTCGGGCGGGGTTTTGGCCAGACATCACATCGACACCCAGAGCCAGCAACGCGCTCCAAAACCGATACGCGCGAAGATCGAAAAAGGATGCTTGGCGGCCGAAATAAGGCCGCGCGCGACGCCGCTCAGATGTCGAGGCGTGCGCCGATGTGGCGGTCAGCCGGCCGCCAGGCGATGGCGTCGCCCGAGGAGATGAGCGCGACCATCCGGCTGTTCGGCCACACCTGCATGGTGTGCACGAACCCCGTCGTGTTCTCGACGAAATCACCCGAGACGAACGTCCGACCGTCGTCGAATCCACCCTCAAGCACCATGATCAGCTCGTCGCCCAGATGACCATGCGTCGGCAACGCCGTGCCCGCCGGGGCGCAGAAGAGATAGGTGCGCCAGCCGCCAACCCTTGGCGCCGCCAGATGCGCGACCCAGGCGTCGGGCGTCAGATGCACCGGCGCCGCGAGCCCGATGTCGGCGAGCGACGCCGGCAGACAAATGTCAGACGGTCGTGATGAGCCCTCAGGACCGGTCGCCATAGCTTCAACCCCAACGTCGACCGCGTCGAGGGCGCGTTGGAGGGCGTCAGGCCGCATCGGCGCGTCCGGCTGTAGAAGCAGCAATTGCCCCTGCGCCGCCTCGATCTCTTGCACTGACGACTGGCAGGCGGCGCAGATCTCGACGTGGAGTCGCACCGCCAGTGACGGACCCAGCGGCAGACTGCCGGTGGCGAAGCCCGCGATCAGGGCGTCGGATGGATGATGGGTGTGGGTGGTCACTGAAATTTGCCTGTCTCGACCATCCGATGCTGCTGTTGCAAAGCGATTTTGCAGTGTGTCTGTTCCGCCCGAAACCCTTCGCCGCCGCGGAGCCTGGCCATGCACCCTGGCGCCCAGGATCAGACCCCTGCAGTCCCGGGCCGCCGCGTCATGCGCCAGGACTGGACCGGCGGTGGGGGAACCGCACGATACGGTCGCCGTTTTCAAGGCGGTTAGCCTCATCCTGTTTCGCCGCCCGCGCAAGGATCATCATGCCCGCGCCGATCCGTATTCGTAAGGCCGCCACCGCGCGGCCGGCCCGGTGACCAGTACGCTGGTTGTCAACGCCGTGGGGGTCGGCGCGGCGGTCTGCTCGATGGCGAGCTTCGTCCCGCAGGTCGCCAAGATCATCGCCGAGCGGGACGCCTCGTCGGTGTCCTTGCGCATGTATGTCGTAACGGTGATCGGGTTTTCGCTTTGGGCGGTCTATGGCGCGCTGCTGCACAGCTGGCCGCTGATCGCCTCCAATCTGATCAGCCTGTCCCTGGCGGCCTTGGTGCTGGGGCTGAAGGTGCTCTATCGCGGAAATCCCCCCGCCCCCGCGAAGAAGGGTTAGGCGTGGCGAGGATCCTTGACTGCCTGGTGATCGGCGGCGGGCCGGCTGGCCTTACGGCGGCGATCTATGCGGCCCGCTTCCATCTTTCGGTACGGGTCATCGACGCTGGCGCCAGCCGGGCTGGACAGATCCCCTGCACGCGGAACTACCCCGGCTTTCCGGAGGGGATATCCGGGCCGGACCTGCTCGGGCGGCTGCGGGATCAGGCGCTGAAATATGGCGCTGACATTGTCGAAGGCCATGTGGACGCGCTGGCGCGGCGCGATGATGACTTCCTCATCACCACCTCGGTCGACGTCGAGCAAAGCCGCGCGGTGTTGCTGGCCACCGGCGTCACCAACCGCCGCCCGCCGATGGCAGCCGATCTGCACGCGGAGGCGGTGGCTACAGGCCGCCTGCGCTATTGCCCGGTGTGCGACGGGTTCGAGGTCACCGACCAGAATGTCGCCGTGATCGGCGCCGGCAGCGGAGGGGTCCGCGAGACGCTGTTCCTGCGCGCCTATACCCGGCGCCTGACGCTGATCTCGCCGGACGGTTTCCAGGAGCTGACGCCAAAGGACCGCCGCGCTCTGGAGGCGGCCGGCGTTGAGCTGCTGGACGGACCGGTGAGCGACCTGCGCCTCGAGGACGAGGGCCTCAGCCTGGACTGGGCCGGTGGGCGAAAGACCTTTGACACCGTTTATCCCGCCCTGGGGTCTGACGTGCATTCCGATCTTGCCCGCGGCCTGGGCGCGGCATTGACCGCCGACGGCTGCGTGAAGGTCGATGCCCACCAACGAACGTCTGTTTCAGGACTTTACGCCGCGGGAGACGTGGTCATCGGCCTGGACCAGATCAGTCACGCCATGGGCGAGGCCGGAGTGGCGGTCACCGCCATACGCAACGATCTCGACGCTCGGGCGCCGCTCAGACGCCCCTGAGGTGGGACGGACGCCGGCGGCGGCGACGCGGGCCTATTCCGCCGCGTCGATCACATCGCGGACCTTGGCCGCCAGGTCCGCCAGCGTGAACGGCTTGCCGATCATCGCCACGCCGGCGTCGAGAATGCCATTGTGGACCACGGCGTTGCTCGTGTAGCCGGTGGTGAACAGCACGCGCAGGCCGGGTCGCCGCCGGACCGCTTCTTCGGCGAGCTTACGCCCGTTGATGTCGGGCATCATCATATCGGTGAACAGCAGGACCACGTCAGCGCGGTCATCGAGGATGCGCAACGCCGCGGCGGCCCCGTCGGCCTCTAGCACCCGATATCCCAGCTCGCTCAGTGCATCGACGCTGAATTGCCGGACTGCCGCCTCATCCTCGACCACCAGAATGAGATCGTCGGGGTGACCCCGGGTGGGCTCCTCGTCACCTGCGTCGGCGGGGACGCGCACCTCGGCGCCGACCAGACGCGGCAGGTATATCTTCACCGTCGTCCCCTGGCCGGGCTCGGAATAGATCTTCACGTGGCCGCCGGACTGCTTGACGAAACCGTAGACCTGGCTGAGGCCCAGGCCGGTGCCCTTGCCGATATCCTTGGTCGTGAAAAACGGATCGAAGGCCTTGGCGACAACGTGGCCGGGCATGCCCGCGCCGGTGTCGGTGACCGCGATCATCACATATTGCCCGGCCGGCACGTCGTGCCGACTGGCGTAGCGGGCGTCCAGTCGGGCGTTCTGCGTCTCGATCGTCAGCCGCCCGCCCTCGGGCATGGCGTCACGGCCGTTGACGCCCAGGTTCAGGATCACGTTCTCCAGCTGGTTGGGATCGGCATGCACCTGCCACAGCCCGGCCGCCAGAACGCTCTCCAGACGCACGTCTCCGCCCAGGGTGTGCGCCAGCAGGTCGGACATGCCAGCCACCAGCCGATTGACCTCCAGCACTTCCGGCTGCAGCGGCTGCTGACGGGAAAACGCCAGCAGCCGCTGGGTCAGCAACGCCGCGCGCCGGGCGCCGTCCATGGCGGCGGTTACATAGCGTTTGGCCCTGGCGTCGTCGGCCGCGAGGCGGCGTGTCAACAGGTCAAGCGAGCCGACCACCACCGCCAGCATATTGTTGAAATCGTGAGCGATGCCGCCGGTCAGCTGGCCCACCGCATCCATCTTCTGGCTCTGGCGCAGGGCCTCCTCGACGACCATCAGTTCGGCGGTGCGGGTTTGCACCTGCTGTTCGAGGGTATGATTGAGGTCGCTCAGCGCCTGGGCGGTCGCCTTCTGATCGTCAATATCGGTGTTGGTGCCAATCCAGCGGGTGATCGAACCCTGGGCGTCGCGAATCGGCGCCGCGCGCGCCAGGTGCCAGCGATAGACGCCGTCGAACCGCCGCAGCCGGAATTCGGTCTCATAGGCCTCGCCGGAGATCAGCGCGGGGCCCCAGCGCTCGCCGGCGGCCGGCAGATCCTCGGGGTGGACGACGGCGGTCCAACCGTTGCCGACCAGTTGCGCCTCGGTCAGGCCACCGTATCTGTAGACCAGCTCATTGAACCAATCGAGCCCGCCATCCGGCCGGCCGGCCCAGACCTGGCAGGGCATGGCCTGGGCCAGGGTGCGGAACTGACTTTCGCTTTCCCGCAGTGCGTCTTCGGCTCGTCGCCGATCGGTGATGTCCTGCACCACGCCGACAAGGCGGATGCGATCGCCATCGGAAACCGCCTCTCCGCGGCGCGCGATCCAGCGCAGTTGACCGTCGCTGGGCCTGCGGATCAGGTATTCGGCCAGTCCGACCGGGTTGCCGGCGTCAGGCGCGTTGCTCATCGGCTCGACGGGACCGCTGCCCGGCACGACCAGCTTCAGCAGCTCGTCCAGGGTGTGCCCGCGGCGCGGTTCGAGGCCGAACAGGCGACAGAATTCGTCGGACACCTCAAGGTCTCCGGTCGCCGGGTCCAGTTCGAAGCTTCCGATATGGCCGGCTTCCTGGGTCAGCTGGAACCGCCGCTCAGCCGCCTCGGTGGTCTCCGTCAAGATGATCAGGACGCCACCCACGCCGCTCGGCTCGCCGGCGTCGTGAACGGGACTGCAGCTGCAGCTGCGGGGGCCTTGCCCCTGGCCCCCATCGCCCGGGAGGGGAACAACGATGTTTTCGCGCCAGGCGTCGCCCTCGCCGGCCATGACGCGATCTATGTGTGATCCGATCAGGGTCCCGACCTCGTCGAGGATCCCGAAACCTGGCCCCCCGACACCGGAGCGATCACGCTCGCCCAGCGCGTGACGGAAGGCGTCGTTGCAGAAACAGTTCTCCTTGCCCGTACCCCAGACGATGCACATCGGATGGCGCGAGGTGAGCAACATCGGCACCACCGTCCGCAGGGCAGCCGGCCAGTTCGCTGGGGGTCCAAGGGGTGTTCCGGCCCAGTCGTGGGCGCGGATCAGATCGCCCATCGCCCCGCCGCCGAGAAGGAACTCGGCGGCGTCCGATCCACCTGTCGGCGGCGCGTTCGCCGACGGTTTGCCCGAGGAAGTTTTAGAGCTCGTCATTCGCTTCCGCCGGCCCGTCCTCGCCCCAGGTTAGCCGCGCATCAGGCGAGGCGAAAGCCACCGTTCCTGATTTTGCCCCGATCAGATCCGCCGATGATCACATCGGCTGAAAGCGTTGGGCGGGCCATGGTTCCGGCGCGTGATCGCGAGCGGCGCGGCCATGGACATTTCACCGGCGACGGGTAGCCTTGCGCCTCAATGTGGCGCCGCGCGGAAACCCCTGCCCCGTCCAACCCTCGGAGCCGATCCATGCCCGTATTGCGCCAGG
>JANXXA010000065.1 GCA_025350885.1 Phenylobacterium sp. | reverse complement strand
GGCGACTGCAGCTGGAAGCCCCAGCCGACGGCCGAGCCGGCGGCCTTCAACGCGATCAGCCCGCCGGCCAGCGCCAGGAAGGTCGCCACCACGCCGACGCCGAACGCCAGACCCTGTTGTCGCGCCGCCGCCTGCTCGCCGCCATGGCCGGCCAGGGACGCGGCCTTCATCGCCAGGATCGGGAAGACGCAAGGCATCAGGTTGAGGATCAGCCCGCCCAGCAGAGCAAATAGCGCCGCCGCGGCGAGCCCCAGATCGGCCGCGCCCGCGCCTGCGGCGGACGGCGGACCAAGCCCCGACGCGCCGCCCGGCGGCGTTCCCGGGGTCGCGGCAATCTCAAAGGCCCTGGAACCCACGGCCAGCACGCCCGCCAGGCCAGCGGGCGTCTTGCCGCCCTGGAAAGCGTAGCCGGGCGTCAGCGTCAGGGTCAGACCCTGCGCCCCGCGCTCGATGGCCTGCGGCCTGGCGTGGTCAATGACCGTGGAGTCGAACGGATAGAAATAGGCCCCCGCCATGTCCACGCCCTTCAGCGCGACTCCGGTCACCGCCAGCGACACCCCCGCCGGCCGCGCCTGGAACACGGCCGCCAGGCCTGCCGGCCTGGGCGCCGCGGCCAGCGCCGCTGCGATCGGTCCGCCCCATCTGGGATCGTCCGACGCGCCGGCCTGGGTCACCGGCAGGTCCAGCGTGAGGGCGCTGTCCTCCGGCACGCAGACCTCGGCGCAGACCAGTAGCGAGACCTGGGCTCTCAGCGTCACCCGGTCGCCAGGCCGGGCGGTCACAGGCGCGGTCAGCGGCGTCGCCAGCAGCACCTCACCCTCGTAGCCGTAGTTCATCAGCGGGCCGACCGGAATGCGGCGCGGCGCCGGCCAGACGATATCGCCCGCCCGCCAGCCGGTCGGCAGGTCCCACTTGATCCGCGTCGGCTCGCCCGAGTCGCCGGAATTGCGCCAATAGGTATGCCAGCCCTTCTGGATCTGCTGATGCAGGGCCACATAGATGGTCTGGCCCGGCGCGATACCCTGGTGGTCGGCCGCCAGCGCGGTGGCCACGTGGCGGGCCGGCAGCGCGGCGGCGGGAACGGTCGCGCCGAGGCTCATCGCCAGAGCCAGGATCAGGCCCGCCAGAATTCGCATTCATCGCCTCGTCAAAACGGCCGGCTCACTGGAGCGCTATATGGCCCGCCCTGGCCGTCAGGCAAAGCCAGGCTCGACTTGTCCGTCGGCGCACGGTCATCATCGCTCAGACCGGCCCGCAGCCCAAGGAACGCCCACAGTGCCAGCGCCCTTCGACGAGATTCAGATCGGCCAGGTGGTGTCACTGGGCGCCGCTGCGGTAGAGTTCGAAGCGTTACGGCTTTTCGTTACAGCCTTCGCCCCCGGCTGGGCGGTGGAGCGCGGGGCGCCCGACGCCATGGTCTATGCGATCTGGGCAAAGCTCGACGCGATCGCCCACACCGACTGGCCGCAGACCAAGCGCCTGGGCGTCGATGCGCTGCGCTGGGTGCGCAATCCGCCGGCCGGCGAACTGCTGCGCGGCCGCATGACGGTGATGGCCAAGGACCCCGTCGGCGAGGGCAAGGGGATCATTATCGCCCAGCACGACCTGCTCGATGAAGCCGGGCGCCTGGTCTTTTCCTGCCTTACGCGGAGCGTGTTCGCGCGATCCTAGCTGTTCGCCGCGACCGGGACCTGGTTGGCGCGGGTCAGCGCCACGGCCACCAGCCGGTCCCAGCCGACCAGCGACAGCAGGTGGGCGTAGATCTGGGCCAGCGCGCCGTTGTCGCGGATCTCCACCAGCTTGTCGGCGGGCAGCTTGTTGAGCTTTTCCTCGGAGACCCCGAAATATTCGGCGATCTGCTGCGGCTCGCCCGCCGTGCCGTCGGCATTGACCGGGGTGAAGTTGGCGGTCTTGGTTTCGAACAGGTCCAGGTCCTTGAGCAGCTGGATGAAGCTCATGGTGCGCTGCCGCTCGATCTCGAAGTTGTTGCAGAATTCGATGCAGCCCTTGGTGTAGGCGCTGGGCTCGGTTCCCTCGAAGAACGGCATGTCACCCCCTTCGACGATGAACTCCGCGGCGCGGTCGATGCACAGCACCATCTGCTTGCTGGCGTCGTCGTTGGCGAACACGAAGGGGTAGCGGCGGATATAGGCCGGGATATAGGCGCCCGGTTCGAACAGACCGTCGGCGCGCAGGAACATGTTTTCCCCGGCGTTCAGGCCCATGACGGCGATCGGCATCTTGTCGTCGCCGACGAAAATGATCGGCCCGGTCACCGCCGCCAGCGGGAACTCGCCCACGGTCAGCGGCACGGCGTGGCCGGCCCGGGCGAAACCGAACGGGCCGTCCATGCGCTGGACGCCCAGCTTGCCGTGCATTTCCGGCGAGAGCGGCTCGGGCTTGGAGTAGAAGAGGACGTTGCCGGTGATGCCCGGCTGGGCGATGGTCGTCATGGAGCGCCTTCGAAGAACGATGAGGGTGGCGGGGCGAAACGCGGCCCGCGCGAGAAGTCGCCGCTTCTAACCGATCAGGTCCCAGCCGGCAAACGTCGCCGCCCCGGCGCGCGCGGCCACGCTTGCTCGACACTTGCGCCATCGCCAGTGAGGCGCTTCAATCCGCCGCATAATCGACCGGCCGCCAGAGCCAGCCCATTTCGGAGGACTTGCCTTGCCCATCTTCTACCCCGACATCCTCGACCAGGCGACCGCCGCGCGGACCTTCACCTATGGCGACAAGGACGTGATGCTTTACGCGCTCGGTGTCGGCATGAGCCACGATCCGATGGACGAGCGCGAACTGGCGTTCACCTACGAGAAGGACCTGAAGGTTATTCCCACCGCGGCCACGGTGCTGGCTTCCGGCCTGGGCCGTGCGGCGCGCGGCGGCGACGCCGCCGCACAGAAGCCGGGACATCGCCCGAGCGTGATCAACTACCTGATGGTGGTGCACGGCGAGCAGAAGGTGGAGTTGCACAGGCCGCTGCCAGCGTCGGGAACCTTTACCGCCCAGGGCCGCACGGTCGCCGCCTACGACAAGGGCAAGGACAAGGGCGCGGTAATCGTCAACGAGACCGTCTGGACCGACGAGGCCGGCGAAAAGGTCGCCACCCTGACCGG
>JANXXA010000138.1 GCA_025350885.1 Phenylobacterium sp. | reverse complement strand
TCAATTCCGCCCCGGCGATGATCTCAGCCCCGACCTGCGGCCCGAACCGGGCTGCCAGCGGCGTCACCGCCTCGTCGATGACCATGCGCGTATGGTGCAGATCGATGTGGGCGTGCTCGGCGAAATAGCGCGCGTCGGCGTCCGGGTGATGCTGACGCAGGTAGCGGTGATGGGCCTTCGTCGAGCGCTGATAGGCGGTCTCCGCGTACAGCAGGAAACCGACTTGCCGAAAGATATTGCCGGGGTTCTGGAACAGCCAGTGGATGGTGTTGTGCAGGGCCAGCGCCTCGGTGTCGAACCAGGGCCAGTAGCCATTGTAGGCGTCATCCAGTCCGAAGCTCTTCATGGTCGCGCGGTAAAGCACGCTGTGCTTCTTGGGATGGCTGCCATAGCCGAATTCGTCGATCAGGATGCGGAACAGCGCCGATTGCGGCTCGCCGAATTCGCCGATCACCCCCAAAGCCGAGGCCGAGGCCTCCGCCAGCAGATCCGGCGAGGATTGCACCAGGAAGTTGCGATAATGGTTGTCGCGATGCGCGGCGCCGCCCAGCCAGGCCGTGAAGTCGTTCTCCGGCGCATCGCGGATTTCCGCCAGCATGGCCGCTGTGTAGGCGCCGACCTCACCCTGCGGCTCCGGCGCCAGCGGGGCGATCAGGGCGGCCTCGAGGCACGGTCGCACCGCCGTCAGTGCGCCCACCCGGCCTGCGTCGTAGTGGCGTCGCAGGGGCTCCAGCACCCCACCCGCCGGCGCTTCGGCGGGCAGGACGACGTAGCGCGCCTGATAGGCCCGAAGCAGCGCCTGGTGCCGGACGAAGGTGAGCAGGCTCGGATCGTCGCCGACGACATCGATGCGGCCGTCAAAGGCGGCGGCCGGCGCGGCCCCAGCGCTGCTCGCCAACCGCGCGGCCAGTTCGGCCAGGGCCTGGGGATCGATGCTCACGGCGCATTCTCGCGGACATAGACCGAAACCCCGATGCCGCCCTTCACGAACCATTCGGTCATCCGCCAGCGTGACAGGCGCGGCGCGAAGCCCGGCCGTGGCGTCGGCGTCAGATAGGTGGGCGCTTCGGGGTCGCCGGAGATGATCGGGATGTGCTTGATGACGATCTTCGCCACCATATCCTGTCCGAACAGGCTGGACAGCAACGTGCTGCCGCCTTCGACGACAAGGCTTCTGACGCCGCGCGCCTCAAGCCGGTCCATCAGCGCCGGCAGATCGACACTGTGGTCGCCGCAGCGGATGACTTCGACCGCCGGCATCGCCTCAAGCGCCGCGACCGTCGCCGCCGTCGCGCGCCCCGCGACCGCGATCAACGTCGGCAGACCGTCATTGAGCAGAGCCGAGGTCAGCGGCAAGCGCCCGTCAGACGACGGGATGACCCGGAGCGGGTTGCGGCCCGCGACATGGCGGACCGTCAGCCAAGGGTCGTCCACCCGAACAGTGTTGGCGCCCACCATGATCGCATCCGCCGACGCCCTCTGGCCATGAAACCAGGCCTTCAGCTCGTCGCTGGAATAGTCGAACAGGTCCTTGCTGGACGCCGCCCGATGCAACGCGAGCTTGCCGTCGATGGTCAGCTCCGACAGCGTTGTGATCTCGATCATGCGCGCCCTGGAGTCCGCTTACCGCGACATGGTTGCATCCCCCGCCCGGGCTCGCAATCGGCCCGTCGGATACCCCACCGGAGATGGGCAGGCCCGAAACGAAAAAACCTCGCGAGGCTTTCGCCAGCGAGGTTTTTCCAGCCTGAACGGTTGGGCGACCGCGACGGGACGCCCGACGTTGGATCGCCTACTTCAGATGGCCGGCCAGGTGCTTGTTCATCTCGAACATGCTGACCTTGTCCTTGCCGCCGAACACCGGCTTCAGCTTGGCGTCCGCCAGGATGTCGCGCTTGTTCGCCGGGTCCTGAAGATTGTTGGCCTTGATGTAGACCCAGATCTTCGAGACGACCTCGCCGCGGGACAGCTGCCCCGGTCCGACCACGGCGGCCAGCTCGGCCGACGGCGTCAGCGGCTTTTGCAGAGCATTGGTTTTCTTGACTTCGGCCATGGGGCTCCCTCAGCTAGTTATCGGACGGCTGCCGCCACGCCATTGCCGCGTGAACTGAGTCGCTTGGCGGTATCCTAGGGGCAATTGCGCCTCGCGCCACCCTGAGAAGTGCGTCGCGGCGTCCGGGAGGCGAAAAAGCTGTCAGCGGCGGGCCGGGGACCTGTTGAACCGGGCGCACATTAGGTGACCCAGCCGGCGTCGGCGTAGAACGGCAGTCTCGCAATCGGGCTTTTCGCATGGAATTCGTTCTCGACGCCATCGACCGGCGGATCCTGCGCGAGCTGCAGGCTGACGCCACTGTGCCGATCGCCGAGCTGGCCGAGCGGGTCGGCCTGTCTCAGACGCCATGCTGGAAGCGGGTCAAGCGGCTGACCGACGCGGGGATCATCGAGCGCCGGGTGGCGA
>JANXXA010000135.1 GCA_025350885.1 Phenylobacterium sp. | reverse complement strand
TATGGCCCACCGCAACGCCTACACCGCCGTGATGAGCCACCGTTCCGGCGAAACCGAGGATGCGACCATCGCCGACCTCGCCGTGGCCACCAACTGCGGACAGATCAAGACCGGTTCGCTGTCGCGCTCGGACCGCACCGCGAAATACAACCAGTTGCTGCGCATCGAGGAAGAACTGGGCGACCAGGCGGTCTACGCCGGGCGTACGGCGATCAAGCAGCCCTAACCGGCAATCTCGATCCCGAGCTCTCGCCGGATGTGCGCCCGGGCAGCCGCCTCAAGCGCCTCCGGCCACGCAGCGCCCAGACGCTCCGCGAGGCGCCGCGCGCGTGGCAGGAAGGCCGCCGCGCAGGCCAGCGACGCCGCGATCACCGACTGGCGATCCGCTGCGGGGCTGGGCAGACTCTCGATCAGCGCAATCTCTTCGGCGTCCAGAACGCGGGACAGGTGCAGGGCTCCTGGCGGGTAAGACGGCGCATGGCTTTCGATGAGGAGCGCGATCAGTTGGGCGCGCAGGTGGCCGACGCCGGTGACGCCGACGACGAACTCGCCGCGCCCGACGCTGAGCGGCAACAGTCCCAGGCTGCGCAGAAACTCCTCGATGATCGCCACCACCCTGGTCGGATCCGGTGACCGCGACGGCGGGTGTTTCGGGAGGCGGTCATAGAGGCCCTGTGGGTCGAACAGCGGGCGCCAGGTCGCTTGGCTGCCGTTCAAGTGCGATGGCGCGGTGACGGTCAGGTCGAGGCGCAGCCACGCTTCAGTCACCGCGAGGAACAGCGGAACACCAGGGTAGATCTGAAGCCACAACACCGGATCGCAGACCCGGGCGACCCAGTCTCGCGCCTGCTCGACGAAGGCGGCGTGGCTCTCCGGCGTGGCGACCAGGACGAAGTCGCAATCGGACCACCGGTCTCCGTGGCCGCCGCCCAGACTGCCACCGAGAAACAACGCGACCACCCGTGGGTCGGCGCTCGCCGCCGCCCGCACGTGTTCGATGAGGTCGTCGCGCGTCATGGCCCACCTTCGCGGGAGTTGTCGGGCCGCGCAACCGAACAGGCGTCGCAAGGTAGGTGAGCCCGGGTCACGAAGCTGCGCATGGTTATCGGCTCGTTAAGTGTGCTGTCGGAAGGTATGGCCATCGTCCAGGGACTCACCGTGCTCGCTTACCTTCGCCCCTTTCTGCCGACCGCCGCGCTGGCGCTGCTGATCGTCTATTTCGGCTTCCACGCGTTCACCGGCGACCGGGGAATCCTGGCGTCGGACCTGCGTGACGAGACCCTGGTGGCCAAGACCCGCGAGCTTGCCCAGGTGCGTGGCCAGCGCCAGGATCTGGAGACGCGCGCCAGGCTGTTGCGCGACTCGAGCCTTTCGGCCGATCTGCTGGAGGAAAGGGCGCGCGCTCTGCTAGGCTTCGCCGACCCAAGGGACTATGTGATCCGCATGAAGCCCTAGGCGGACGTCGCGTTCGCGCGGGGCTGTCGAACGATCACGGAGAGACGGGATGGCGCGTGTGCAGACCGGCCCGACCGGTCAGCGGAAAGCCAAGGCCGCCGCCGCGCCCAGGGTCGAGGCCGCTGGCAAGGACGAGCTGCTCAAATACTACCGCGACATGCTGCAGATCCGCCGCTTCGAGGAGCGGGCGGGCCAGCTTTACGGCATGGGCCTGATCGGCGGGTTCTGTCACCTCTACATCGGCCAAGAGGCTATCGCTGTCGGCGTTCAGGCGGCCCAGCGGCCCGGCGACCAGGTGATCACCGGCTACCGCGAGCATGGCCACATGCTGGCCTGCGGCATGGATCCCAAGGAGGTCATGGCCGAGCTCACCGGCCGCGCATCTGGCTCATCGCACGGCAAGGGCGGCTCGATGCACATGTTCTCGACCAAGGCCGGCTTCTACGGCGGCCACGGCATCGTCGGCGCGCAGGTCAGCCTGGGCACCGGGCTGGCGCTGGCCAACCGCTACCGCGACGACGGCAAGGTGGCCTTCACCTACTTCGGTGACGGCGCCGCCAACCAGGGCCAGGTCTATGAAAGTTTCAACATGGCCGAGCTCTGGCGCCTGCCAGTGGTCTATGTGATCGAGAACAACCAGTACGCCATGGGCACCGCCATCGAGCGCTCGTCGGCCGAGACCCGCCTGCACATGCGCGGCGCCTCGTTCAAGATCCCCGGCGAAGAGGTCGACGGCATGGACGTACTGGCGGTGAAGGCCGCCGCCGAGAAGGCCGCCGCCCACGCCCGCACCGGCAAGGGGCCCTACATCCTGGAGATGAAGACCTATCGCTACCGCGGCCACTCGATGAGCGATCCGGCCAAGTACCGCACGCGCGAGGAGGTCGATGAGGTCAAGAAGACCCGTGATCCGATTGAGCATGTGGAGGAATTGCTGGCCCGGCACGGCTGGGCCGACGAGGCGGCGCTGAAGGCCATCGATGCGGAGGTCAAACGCATCGTCGCCGACGCCGCGGAGTTCGCGCGGACCTCGCCGGAACCTGACCCGTCGGAGCTCTACACCGACGTCTATACCGACGCCTCAGCGGGGCTGCCCGCATGAGCATCGAGATCCTGATGCCGGCGCTTTCTCCGACCATGGAAGATGGCACGTTGGCTAAGTGGCACGTCAAGGTCGGCGACGCGGTGAAATCCGGCGATGTGATCGCCGAGATCGAGACCGACAAGGCGACCATGGAGGTCGAGGCCGTCGATGAAGGCGTGGTCGAGGCGCTGCTGGTCGCCGAGGGTACTGAAGAGGTCAAGGTCAACGCCCCGATCGCCCGGCTGTCG
>JANXXA010000133.1 GCA_025350885.1 Phenylobacterium sp. | reverse complement strand
GCTGAGGCCGCGCGAGGCGCCGAGGTCCTGGTGCTCTGCGTCGGCAACGACGACGACGTACGCCAGGTTGCCACGCAGGCGCTGCCGGCCGTGGCCGCAGGCGCGACCATCGTGGATCATACGACCACCTCGGCTGTTGTGGCGCGAGAGATGGCGGCGCTGGCGGCGCGGGGAGGCCGGGCGTTCGTCGATGCCCCGGTATCAGGCGGTCAGGCGGGGGCCGAAAGCGGGCAGCTGACGATCATGTGCGGCGGCGCGCCGGACGCCTTTGCCCGCGTCGAGCCGGTGATCGGCGCCTACGCCAAGGCGACGCGGCTGATGGGCGGACCGGGCGCCGGGCAACTGACCAAGATGGTCAACCAGATCGCCATCGCCGGCGTGGTGCAGGGATTGGCGGAGGGCCTGCATTTCGCCAGCCGCGCCGGACTGGACCCGCAGGCGGTCTATGAGGCGGTTTCCAAGGGCGCGGCGCAATCCTGGCAGATGGACAACCGCTGGGCGACGATGGCAGAGGGCCGGTTCGACTTCGGCTTCGCCGTGGACTGGATGCGCAAGGACCTGGGCCTGGTGCTGGACGAGGCCGGGCGTAACGGCGCGGCGCTGGCGATGACGGCGATGATCGACGGCTTCTATGAAGAGGTCCAGGCGATGGGCGGCGCGCGCTGGGACACCTCCAGTCTGGTGGCGCGACTGGAAACGCCGCAGTGAGCGGGGTCCAGACCGCACGACTGGCGTTCGACCGGGTTACCGAGAGCGATGCGGCCTTCGTCCTGGAGTTGCTCAACGACCCGGGGTGGCTCGCCAACATCGGTGACCGCGGTGTGCATACCATTGAGGCGGCGCGGGCCTATATCGTTGATCGTTTCGACGCGAGCTACTGGCTGGTGGTCCGGGACGCGGCGACGAGGGAGCCGCTGGGCCTCTGCGGTGTCGTGCCGACCCGTCTGGGGCTTGATCTGCCAGACCTCGGCTATGCCATCCTGGCGCGTCACTCCGGCCAGGGCTACGCCACCGAGGCGGCCGCGGCTGTGCTGGCCGAGGCCTTGGGACCGCTGGGTCACCCGCGCCTGGCCGCGTTCACCAGTCTCGCCAACCTGGCCTCCCAGCGCGTGCTGGAAAAGATCGGGTTCCGGCGGCTGGGCGTGCGGCGGCTGTCGGACCATGCTGACGACAGCGCCTATTTCGAGACGCCATGAAGGATGCCATGGGCATCACCACGCGCCGCATCGCGGTGAACGGCTTCGACTTCGCCGTCGATCAGGCGGGCCAGGGCGACCGTCTGGCGCTCTGCCTGCACGGCTTCCCGGAAAGCCGGTTCTCGTGGCGCTACCAGCTGCCGCTGCTGGCCCAGATGGGCTACCGGGCCTGGGCGCCGGACCTGCGCGGCTATGGCGAGACCGAGCCGAAGCCCCGCGATGTCGTCAGCTATTGCATCGACCGGCTGATGGAGGACGTCGCCGCCCTGATTGACGCAAGCGGTGCGCGCGAAGTCACCCTGATCGGCCATGACTGGGGGGCGGGTCTGGCCTGGACCTTCGCCGCCAACCGGGTGCGGCCGCTGGAGCGGCTGGTGATCATGAACGTGCCGCATCCGGCGATCATGAGCGACCACCTGCGCCGCTCCTGGGCCCAGTTGAAGAAGTCCTGGTACATGGTCTTCTTCCAGCTCCCGGGGCTCCCGGAATGGGTGACGACCGTCCGTGACGCGCGCGCCGTCCGCCAGGCCTTCCACGGCATGGCCGTCGACAAGACCAACTTCACACCAGATGTCCTGGACCGCTATGCCGCCGACGCCCAGCGTCCCGGCGCCATCACCGGCATGATCAACTGGTATCGCGCCGCGATGCGCCGGCCAGGCAGGCTCGCCGGACCCTGGCCCGTCATCGAGACCCCGACCCTGATCGTCTGGGGCGAGGCCGATGCCGCTCTGGGGATCGAACTGCTGGAGGGGACTGAAGACCGGGTCCGCGACCTGACCATCCGGCGCCTGCCCGGCGTCTCCCACTGGGTCCAGCAGGAAGCGCCGCAGGCGGTCAACGCGATCCTCGGCGAATGGCTGGCGGCGCCGCGCGTCTGATCCTACGGTTGCCGCCAAGCCGAGGCTGACGTCGGCTGGGAGGAACTATCATGGCGCGAACCACCCGGATGCTGACCGATGGCGTCTACTTCGGCGAGGGTCCGCGCTGGCGCGACGGCCGGCTGTGGTTCAGCGACTTCTATGCTCACGCGGTGAAGTCGGTATCGCTGGCCGGCGATCTGCGCACCGAGTTCGAGATCGACGACCAGCCGTCCGGCCTGGGGTGGATGCCCGACGGCTCAATGCTGATCGTCTCGATGACCAAACGCCAGGTGCTGCGGCGCACGGCGGACGGGGCGATCAGCCTGCATGCCGATCTCAGTCAGATCGCCGGCTACCACTGCAACGACATGGTCGTCGATGCGCTGGGTCGGGCCTATGTCGGCAACTTCGGTTTCGACCTGGACACGGCGATCGGCGCTCGCGGGGTTCAGAGTGTGCTGGCCGATCATCCGACGGCCCGGCTTGCCTGCATCTCGCCTGACGGCGTGGTCAGCATCGCGGCCGGCGACATGCATTTCCCCAACGGCCCAGTGATCACGCCCGACGGCAAGACCTTGATCGTCGGTGAGACGCTGGCCGGCTGCCTGACCGCCTTCGACATCGGTCCGGACGGCAGCCTGTCGAACCGCCGGGTCTGGGCTGCGACCTCGCCCAGGGTCCCCGATGGAATCGCCCTGGATGCCGAGGGTGCGATCTGGATCGCCAATCCCATCGCCCCGGAATGCGTGCGGTTCGCTGAGGGCGGCGCGGTGCTGGAGGTCATCGAGACCGGCCAGAACTGCTTTGCCTGCATGCTGGGCGGCGACGACGGCAGGACGCTGTTCATGCTCACCGCGGCGAGTTCCGACCATCGCCAGGCCGCCGCGGCCCCGACAGGCAAGATCCTGGTTGCCAGCGTCGACAGCCCCCGGGCCGGCCTGCCTTAGGCGCCCAGCAGCCTTGCCGCGCGCGGCGCGAAATAGGTGATCACGCCGGCCGCTCCGGCGCGTTTGAAGGCGCCGAGGCTTTCCAGGATGGCGCGCTCCTCCTCCAGCCAGCCGTTCTGGGCGGCGGCCATCAGCATGGCGTATTCGCCCGAGACCTGGAAGGCAAAGGTCGGCATGGCGAAGGCATCGACCACCTGGCGGACGATGTCGAGATAGGGCATCCCCGGCTTGACCATCACCATGTCGGCGCCCTCGGCGATGTCGAGCGCCACCTCGCGCAGGGCCTCGTCGGAATTGGCCGAGTCCATCTGGTAGGTCTTCTTGTCGCCGGGATTTTCGACCGAGCCCGTGCCCAATTTTCCAGAGCCGATGGCGTCGCGGTAGGGACCATAGAAGGCCGAAGCGTATTTGGCGGCATAGGACATGATCATGGTGTCCTGCAGGCCCTCGGCCTCGAGCGCGGTGCGCAGGGCGCCGACGCGGCCGTCCATCATGTCGGACGGCGCCAGGATGTCGCAGCCGGCGCGCGCCTGCATGATGCCTTGGGCCACCAGCCGCTCAAGGGTCGGGTCGTTGAGGATCCTGCCGTTCTCGATCAGGCCGTCGTGGCCGTGGTCGGTGAAGGGATCCAGCGCCACATCGCACATGATGCCCACCTCAGGGGCGGCGTCCTTCATGGCCTTCACCGCGCGCGCGATCAGACCGTCCGGATCGGCGGCGGCCGAGCCTGACGCGTCCTTCCTGGATCCGTCGATGTGCGGAAAGACGGCGATGGCGGGAATGCCCAGCGCACGCGCCTCCCGGGCGGCGGCGGCGCAGTCCTTGACCGACAGGCGACTGACCCCCGGCATCGAGGCCACCGGGACCTCGCCCTCGCCCTCATGCACCACCATCGACCAGATCAGGTCGGCCGGCGTCAGCACGGTTTCGCGCACCAGCCGGCGGATCCAGTCGGACTGCCGCAGTCGGCGCAGGCGCAGGGCAGGGTAGGCGGCGAGTGGCGCTCTGGTCATTTCCGGCGCCAAGTGAACCCTGGCGCGGCGGTGTGCAAGCCTCGAAACATTTGACAGGCCAGCCTCGCGGGGCGACTTGGCCGGACATGGATTTCAGCCTCACCGAAGACCAGCGGGCCATCGAGGACGCCGCGCGCGCCTTCGCCGCCGCCGAACTCGCGCCGCATTCCGCCCGCTGGGACGAGGAGAAGCACTTCCCGGTGGATGTGCTGCGCAAGGCGGCCGGACTTGGGTTCGCCGGCCTCTATGTGGCCGAGGACGTCGGCGGCTCGGCCCTCGGCCGGCTCGACGCCGCGATCGTCTTCGAGCAGTTGAGCTATGGCGACGTCTCGACCGCGGCGTTCCTGTCGATCCACAACATGGCGTCCTGGATGATCGACCGGTTCGGTGGCGAGGCGCTGCGCCGGCGGTTTCTGCCGAAGCTCTGCACGATGGAGCTGATCGCCTCCTACTGCCTCACTGAGCCCGGCTCAGGTTCGGATGCCGCGGGCCTGACCACCACCGCGCGCCTGGACGGCGACCACTATGTGCTGAACGGCTCAAAGGCGTTCATTTCGGGCGCGGGGACCTCCGACATCTATGTGGTGATGGTGCGCACCGGCCAGGCGGGACCCAAGGGCGTCTCGGCGCTGGTCGTGGAGATGGGAACGCCCGGCCTGTCGTTCGGGGCCCAGGAGCGGAAGATGGGCTGGAACTCCCAGCCCACGGCGCAGGTCAATTTCGACGACTGCCGCGTGCCCGTGGAGAACCGCATCGGCGCCGAGGGCGACGGCTTTCGCTTCGCCATGGCGGGTCTGGACGGCGGGCGGATCAATATCGCCTCCTGCTCGCTGGGCGGCGCGGGCCTGGCGCTCGACACCGCCAAGGCGCACCTGGAGTCCCGCAGACAGTTCGGCCAGGCGCTGAAGGATTTCCAGGGCCTGCAGTGGCGCCTCGCCGACATGGCCACCGAGCTTGACGCCGCCCGCCTGATGGTGCGCCGCGCGGCCCATGCCCTCGACAATCGCGACCCCAAGGCCACGCAGTATTGCGCCATGGCCAAGCGGTTCGCCACCGACGCCGGGTTCGAGGTGGCCAACCAGGCGCTGCAGCTGCACGGCGGCTATGGCTATCTGCGCGACTACCCCATGGAGCGCATCGTCCGCGACCTGCGAGTCCACCAGATCCTCGAAGGCACCAACGAGATCATGCGGGTGATCACGGCCAGGGAGCTGTTTCGGCAATAGGGTTCGTGCTAATCTGACCACACTGGTCAGATTAGGAGGTCGCCGTGCGTGAAGTCGGGGTCCTGGAAGCCAAGACGAACCTGTCGGCCTTGTTGGACGCGGTCGAGACCGATGGCGAGGAGATCGTCATAACGCGGCATGGACATCCCGTCGCCAGACTGACGCGCGCTGTGGGCGCCGGCGGCCAGCAACGCCGGCTGTCCGGAACGGAACTCGTCACCCGCTTCAAGGCGCATCAGGATCGAATCCGTCGCGAAAACCCCGAAATCATGGAGGTCAGCACGTCTGATGTGCTGGCGATGCGTGAGCCTTGAGCGAAATCGTCATCGACGCCTCGGCGGCGCTGGCGTTTCTTCTGCCGTCGCAGGCGACCGGCGCGGCGATGGAGCTCTTAACGCGCCACGATACGGAGGCCTTCATTGCGCCGTACATCTTCGCGTGGGAGGTGAGCAACGTGCTGGTGAAACATCGACAGCGTGGTCTCTTGTCGCCTGACACCTACGAACAGGCCTTCCGCGATCTTGCAGAGTTGGAGATCAGTTTGGGTGCGCCGCCGTCCTCGGACCAAGTCGAGAGCCTCTGTCAACTCGCGCTGGGGGAGCGCATCCGGTTGTTCGACGCCGCCTATCTGGCGCTGGCGATAGACCGCCGCGCCGCGCTGGCTTCGCGAGACGAACGGCTCCTCGATGCTGCTCAGCGCAGCGTGCCGTTGGTCGATCTCAGAGGCGAGCGTATTCCGTGACCTCCGACCCCGAAGTCCTCACCCGCGTCGAAGGCCCCGTGGGGCGGATCACGCTCAATCGGCCCGGCGCGCTGCACGCGCTGACCACCGGTATGATCAGCCTGATCACCCGGGCGCTGCTGGCCTGGCGGCATGATCCGGCGATCGCTCTGGTGCTGATCGACCATGCCGGCGAGCGCGGGTTCTGCGCCGGCGGCGACATCCGCATGCTGGCGCGCAGCGGGGCGGGCGACGGTGCGGAGGCGCGTCAGTTCTTCTTCGACGAGTACCGGCTGAATTGTCTGCTGCACGACTATGCCAAGCCCACCGTAGCGGTCATGGACGGGATCACCATGGGCGGGGGCGTGGGCCTCTCGCGGCCCTGTCGGTTCCGCGTCGCCACCGAGCGGACAACCTTCGCCATGCCGGAGACCGGGATCGGCCTGTTCCCCGACGTCGGTGGCGGCTGGTACCTGTCGCGGATGCCGGGCCATATCGGCCTGTGGCTGGCGCTGACCGGCGCGCGGATCAAGGCCGCCGATTGCGAGCTCACCGGCATCGCCACCGACTATGTGGAGAGCGCCCGCGTGGCCGACCTGAAGGCCGCCATCGTCGCGCGGCCGGCGGACGTCGAGGGGTTGCTGGCCGAGTTCGAAGGCGACGCCGGCCGCCCGGCCATCGCTCAACATCAGGACGAAATTGCCCGGCTGTTCGCCGGCGACAGCGTCGAGGCCATCGTGGCGGCATTGGCGGCGACGGACAGCGACTGGGCCCGCGAGCAGCTGGCGATTCTCAAGACCAAGTCCCCTCAGACCCTGAAGGTCGCGTTCCGCCAGCTGCGCCTCGGGGGCGCCATGCGGGTGTTCGCCGAGAACATGGCCATGGAGTACCGGATCGGCGCCCGCGTCGTGCAGCGACATGACTTCCAAGAAGGCGTGCGCGCGGTGATCATCGACAAGGACAATGCGCCCAGATGGGACCCGCCGACGCTGGCGGGTGTCACCGAGGCCATGCTCGACGGCATTTTTGCGCCGCTGGCTTCCGCTCAGACCTGGACACCCCTACCTTAACCGCTAGGCGGACCGGAACGGCCGCCATGGGAGGACGACGAATGACATCCAAGCTGATGCTGGGGGCCGTGCTGGCCGCCGCGACGCTCGCGGCTGGCGGCGCCTACGCCAAGCCCGACGCCAACCAGATGGCCGCCGTGGCCGACAAGGGCCGCCCGGAGGCTGATTCGAAGCGCGACGCGGACCGCAAACCCGCCGAGATGCTCGAGTTCGCCGGGATCAAGCCGGGCCAGACCGTGGTCGACCTGATCCCCGGCGGCGGCTATTTCACCCGCATCTTCTCCAAGGCCGTGGGGCCCAAGGGGACAGTCTACGCCGTCGGTGGCCCGCCCCGGCCGACGACCGATCCGGCCAAGCCCCCGCCGGCCCCGGCGCAGGACACCATCGCCGCCGATCCGGCCTATGCGAATGTGAAATCGATCCACTTGCCACTGGCGGCGGGCCTGGTGATCCCGGCCAAGGCCGACGTGATCTGGACGGCGCAGAACTATCACGACGTCAACAATATCAAGGGCGTCGACATGCTGGCCTTCGACAAGTCGGTCTATGCCGCCCTTAAGCCGGGCGGCCTGTTCATCGTTCTGGATCATGCGGCGGGCGTGGGCGCGGCGCCTGACCCCGAGGACAAACTGCACCGGATCGAACCCTCCATCGTCAAGAACCAGGTCATCGCCGCGGGCTTCAAGTACGAAGGCGAGAGCAAGGTGCTGGCCAATCCGGCTGACGATCACACCAAGATGGTCTTCGATCCCGCGATCCGCGGGCACACCGATCAATTCATCTACAAGTTCCGCAAAGCGAAATAAGTATTTGATCTAAGAGGCATTCATGACCCGCATCGCCTTCATAGGCCTTGGCAATATGGGCGGCGGCATGGCCGCCAACCAGGCCAGGGCAGGTCATGAGGTCCGAGCCTTCGACCTGTCCGCCGCCGCCCTCGAAAAGGCGGTGGCGGCGGGTTGCCTGGCGTCGGGGTCGGCGGTCGAGGCGGTGCGGGACGCCGACGCGGTGATTACCATGCTGCCGGCCGGCCATCACGTCCGCGCCGTCTATGCCGGCGAGATCATGCCGAACGCCAAGCCGGGCGCTCTTTTCATCGATTGTTCGACCATTGATGTGGAGAGCGCGCGTGCAGTCGCCGCCGATGTCACCCGGGCCGGCTTCCGCTTCGCCGATGCGCCGGTGTCGGGCGGGACGACGGGGGCCGAGGCCGGAACGCTGGCCTTCATGGTGGGCTGCGCCGAGGCCGACTTCGCCGCGGTCGAGGCGCTGATCGGGCCGATGGCGCGAACGACGATCCGGGCCGGCGACCACGGCGCGGGGCAGGCGGCGAAGATCTGCAACAACATGGTGCTGGGCGCGACGATGATCGCGACTTGCGAGGCTTTTGCCTTGGCCGAAAAGCTAGGTCTCGACCCTGAGCGTTTCTTTGAGATCGCGTCGAAATCGTCCGGCCAGAGCTGGAGCCTGACCAGCTATTGCCCCTGGCCCGGCCCGGTGCTGGCGGCGCCGTCGAACCGCAACTACGAAGGCGGGTTCGCCACGGCGATGATGCTGAAGGACCTGAAGCTGGCCCAGGAAGCGGCCGCCAGGGCCGGCGCCGCGACGCCGCTGGGCGCCCAGGCTGAGGGCCTCTATGCGCTGTTCGACCGGCTAGGCGGCGGGGGCAAGGATTTCTCGGCGATTCTCGAGCTGTTCCGGGGAAATGCGCCGATCCCGGCCAAGACAACCTGATCGCCGATCACAAATTCTCACGGGTCATGGACGAAAGGTCACGATCCGCGACCGCGCGCCTTATGGACAAGGCCCGCCGGCGGTGCGAAAACGCCGGGCATATCAAGGGACCGGTCGTCCGCGCCGACCTATCGAACGCGGGATCCGGGGAGCAGGTCGATGGATTACAGGTCCGCGTTCGCGAACGCTCTCGAGAAGATCCGCGCAGAAGGTCGCTATCGGGTCTTTGCCGATCTGAAGCGCCACCGCGGTGACTTTCCGCGCGCCACCTGGACGCGCGCCGACGGCTCCCAGGCGGAAGTCGTGGTCTGGTGTTCCAACGACTATCTCGGCCAGGGCCAGAACCCGGTGGTCACCGACGCCATGAAGGCGGCCATCGACGAGGCCGGCGCCGGCTCCGGTGGCACCCGCAACATCTCCGGCACGACGCACTATCACGTGGAGCTGGAGCGCGAGCTGGCCGACCTTCACCAGAAGGAAGCCGCCCTGCTGTTCACCTCGGGCTATGTCTCCAACGAGGCGTCGCTGTCGACGCTCTACAAGATCCTGCCCGGGCTGATCGTCTTCTCCGATGCCCTGAACCACAATTCGATGATCAGCGGCATCCGGGCCGGCCGGGGCGAGCGCCACATCTTCCGTCACAACGACCTGGCCCACCTTGAGGAGCGTCTGGCCGGCGCCGATCCCGCCGCGCCGAAGCTGATCGCGCTGGAAAGCGTCTATTCCATGGACGGCGACGTGGCCGATCTGCGCGCTGTCGTGGCGCTGGCCAAGAAATATGCGGCGATGACCTACCTCGACGAGGTCCACGCTGTCGGCATGTATGGCCCGCGCGGCGCGGGCCTCGCCGAACGCGACGGGGTGATGGCTGAGATCGACATCATCGAAGGCACCCTGGCTAAGGCGTTCGGGGTGATGGGCGGCTACATCGCTTGCGACGCGGTGATCGTCGACGCGATTCGCAGCTTCGCCGACGGCTTCATCTTCTCGACCTCGATCCCGCCAGCCCTGGCCGCCGGAGCCGCGGCCTCAATCCGCTATCTCAAGGCCCACGATGAGGTCCGCGTCACCCATCAGGAACGCGCGGCGACCCTGAAGGCCCGGCTGCGCAAGGCCGGTCTGCCGGTGATGGATTCGGTCAGCCATATCGTGCCGGTGCTGGTGGGCGATCCCGTCCACACCAAGCTGATCAGCGACATCCTGCTGGAAGATCACGGGATCTACGTCCAGCCGATCAACTATCCCACGGTGCCGCGCGGCACCGAACGCCTGCGGTTCACCCCCTCTCCGGCGCACACCGACGAGATGATGGACGATCTGGTGGAGGCCCTGGAAAAGCTCTGGGTCCACTGCAACATCAAGCGCGTGGGCGGTATCGCAGCTTAGAGTCAGGGTTAGTCTTGACGACTATTTTTGCCGTCGGACACCGCGACCCAGGCCGATCTTCTTGGCGAAATCCGAGCGACGTGCGGCATAGGCCGGAGCGACCATCGGGTAGTCGGGCGGCAATCCCCAACGCCGGCGATAGTCATCGGGGCTCAGGCCGAATCGAGACCGCAGGTAGCGCTTCAGCATCTTCAGTTTCGCGCCATCCTCGAGACAGATGATGAATTCGTGCTGGATACTGCGTCCGATCGAGACCGCCGGCTTGGGACGCGGTTCAATGGCGGGCGGGCTCACGCCGGTCAGGCCGGCCATAGCCTGGTGCACGCTGCGGATGATCTCGGGGAGGGCATCGGCGGCGACCGCGTTGCGGCTGACGTAGGCCGAGACGATATCGGAGCCCAGGCGCAATATCTCCGCGCCTGTGAGGCCCTCGCCGTCAGGTCCGACGCTCATGCAATTTCCCTTCGTGACGTGGCAAAACTGTCAGGAGGATCAATTCCATACCCCACGCTCAACTTAAAACGCTCCCATCAAGAGATTGTTCCCCGGAGCGTTTACGGCCGTTGGAGCAGGGACCGGTTGGGGGTAAAGAGCGCTCTTGATCGGCCCTATTCCCGCCAGCCCGAAAGGTCCCGCCCTTGACGCTCACCGCGCACGCCCCTGCCCAGTCGGACCGTTTGTTTGACGATAGCCTGGCC
>JANXXA010000096.1 GCA_025350885.1 Phenylobacterium sp. | reverse complement strand
ATGAGGGCCCCCACGCGCATGGCCCGGCCGCTACTTGCCGTCGATCGAATAGGCCAGCAGGACATTGACCCCATTTGAGCCGACGCGGGCTGCGCCATTGTTGCCGCTGACCACATAGACCATGCCATTGGCCACCGTCGGGCCCATGCCGTCGATGCCGCCGCCGGGCTGGCCCTTGATCCCATTGACGGTGTCATAGGTGCGCGAGGTGGTGGAATCTTCCCACAGGATCTTGCCGGTCCTGGAGTCATAGGCGCGGAACCAGCCGTCGACGCCGCCCTCGAAGACCATGCCGGGAACGACCGCCGGCGCCGCCGACTGCGCGCGAATGCAGTTGCTGGGCTTGCCCTTGTCCGAGGCGTAGACGCAGGAAGCCTTGGGGGCGGGCGTGGCCCACAGGATCTTGCCGGTGGCCGGATCGAGCGCGTAGAGGCCGGGCTTGGCCGGAGGAACCTTGCCGGCGCCGAAGATCGACTTGGCTTCCGGCGTCAGATTGCGAAGTTCGGCGAAGATCAGACCGAGGTCGGAGATTGGCACATAGACCTTTGCGTCGTCCGCGCCGATGCCCCATTCGACCCCGCCCAGCGCCGAGCC
Source organism: Phenylobacterium sp. (assembly GCA_025350885.1). Lineage (GTDB taxonomy): Bacteria > Pseudomonadota > Alphaproteobacteria > Caulobacterales > Caulobacteraceae > Phenylobacterium. The sequence goes on along the minus strand of JANXXA010000096.1, from coordinate 4,505 downwards.
GTTACCCACCGAGGTCTTCCAGACCATCGCGCCGGTGTCGGGGTTCAGGCCATAGACGATGCCGGATTTCTGGCCGGCGACCAGCACCTGTTTGCCGCCCTTGAGCGTCATCAGGATCGGCGTGGCGCCGAAGTCGTAGTCCGGACCCATGGGCGTCGGGCAGTTGCCGGAGGTCGAGGTCGGCCCGCAGCCCATGACGAAGTTGTCGCGCTCGGTCACCTGACGACGCCAGCGGATCGCCCCGGTCTTGATGTCGAGCGCCAGGACCGCGTCGGGGCCGATGGTGTCCACATCGGTATAGCTGTCGCCGGTGACGACGTAGACCTGACCGCGCTTCAGATCGAGCGAAGGCGCCGCCCAGATCGCCGCGCCGGCCGGACCGGTGAGCTTCTGGCCGGTGTCTTTTTCGCGGATCACCTTGGCCGGTTCAGGGATCATGCCGGTCTTCCAGAGCAGCTTGCCGGTTGCCAGGTCGAGCGCCGCCAGCGAGCCCCGGAAGGTGCAGCAGGCGTAGCTCTTGCTCATGGCCGCGGCCTCCTCGATCGAGGAGATCGGCACGATCAGCCGGTCGCCGGCGATTACCGGCGAGCCGGTCAGGAGCGAAATCGGATGGGTCTCGAGCTCGGCGGAACGCCACAGCTGCTTGCCGGTCTGGGCGTCGAAAGCGCGCACGAGCCGGTCGCTCTGGCCGACCACCGTGAGCCAGCCGCTGGGCGAGATCGGTGAGCGGATGACCATCGGCGTGGTCCGCGAGACCAGATCGTCCACCGACCAGTGGACACAGCCGGTATGGGCGTCGAGCGCGTAGAACTTGCCCGACCGGTTGGTGACGAACAGCCAGTCGCCGATCACCGTGGGCTGCCCGCCGCCGGTCATGGCGTAGGACCACTTGACCTTCAGCCGGGGCAGGTCGGCGGCGGTGAGGCCGGGCCGGCGCTGAAATCGCGAGGATCTCTCGTCGATGCCCGTGCTGGCCCAGTCGCCAGGCGTGGCCCGGATCGGCGGATTGGACGCGCAGCGGGGATCGGGCGCGTTCGGACCCTTGACCGCGATCTGCACCATCTCGGCGCCTGAGGCGCGGCGCGCAGCCTGGGCCTGCGGTCCCGCAGCCGTGGTCAGATAGGCCGCGACGGCCTGTTTGTCGGCGTCGGTCAGCCCCAGGGCCATCGGCGCCATGATCCCGCCGGTGAGCGCATGGACGATGTCGTCAGGCGTGCGCTGAGCCAGCGCCGCGCGACCCGGCGTGCGTTGGTCGCCGCCCTCGTGGCAGGACTTGCAGCGGGCTTCATAGATGGCGGCGCCGGGGGGCGGGCCCTGGGTCTGGGCCTGGGCGGCGCCCCAGAACGCCGCGGCGGACAGGCCCGCGAGGGCCAGGCTGGAGAGCCGGTTACGAGCTGACGGCAATGTGGAACCCCCCGAAAAATCTGCTCTTCTTGAATCGGAACACGTCTTCAATCGTATCGCGGTCAATCCCGGCGCATCCGCAGCATGCACGCCCCGGCGGCGAAGGTCACCTGGCCGCACCGCCAGAGGCTGCCGGCGTTGCCGCCGGACCCGCCGTGGGCGCCGCCGCGGGAACCTGCGCCGGGCGAGGCCCGCCGCGCCGGGGCATCAGCTTGGCGGCCGCGGTCAGTTCGGCTGCATCCAGCGCCCCGTCCTTGTTGGCGTCGATCACGGCGAAATAGGTTTTCAGCATCGCTACGGGACCCTGCGCGCCGCCCTTCAGCTCGGCGAACTCGATCTTGCCGTCCATGTTGTCGTCGAGGATGCCCATCATCAGGTTGGCGCCCAGCGCCTTCTCATGCTCAGGGGTCTGATGGGCGACCGTCTCGTCGGACCAGCGGTAGTGCAGGTAGGTGGCCATCATTTCCTGGGACGTCTGTTCACCCATGTGGACGATCTTGGTGGGGTCCGGGTTGCCGGGATTGCGGCTGGAATTGTCGTAGGTCCAGCGGGCCAGGATCTTCGAGCCGGCCGGCACCTTCAGCGGCGTCTTCAGGAAGTACTCGTATTGCCAGTTGAAATTGTAACGCGGCAGGGCGAGCAGCGCCTCCGTCCTGCCGTTGGGATAGAGGATCGACACCTGGGTCGAGCCGCCGCGCACATGGGCGTGGGGCGTGATGCCATAGAGGATGGCGTCGGCGGGGAACTCGACGTAGCTGGTCTCCTTGTGGAACTCCTCGCCCGCCGGGATCTCGATGGAGAAATCAAAGATCAGGAAGGTCCGCAGGACGTACTTCGGCTCCTCGCCCTTCTTGTAGAAGTAGAGGCCCATCTCGGTCTTCTCGGTCGTTTCCTTGCCATAGGGCGTGTAGTGGTTCTGGAAGCCCACGCCCCCGGCGGCCGGCACCCAGACGCCGGTGTCGGTCGGCTGGACGTTGGAGCCGCGGCCGGGGCCATAGCCGCCCAGCGAGGCGCCCCATTGGGACTCGTTGAAGTCCTTGCCCTGGTGGTCGACATCCACGGTGCCGGACAGGATGTGGTGCACAACCTGACGGTCGGAGATGCGGAAGGTCGTGGCCTTCATCCAGCGGCCTTCCGGCATGGTCATCGCCACCACCGGATGCTGATAGTCGAGCACGCCGCTGGCGGGAATCTTCACGGCCGGGATGTCGAGCACGATGTCGGGCTTGCCGAGCGGCCAGTCCGGTGCCTTGAAGGCGACCTTCTTCAGCGGGTCCTCGCCCGCGCCACGCGGCGCGCCGGCGTCGATCCAGTGGACCAGGGTCTTCATCTGCGTCGGCGTCAGCCGGTCGTCGTCCTGGAACGCGCCCACCGTCTCGTCGGCCAGATAGGGCGGCATCCGATGGGTGCGGATCACTTCGCGGATCATCGGCGAGAAGCCCTTGATCTGCTCATAGGTGTTGAGCGGCATCGGCCCGATCCCGCCCGGCTGATGACAGGTGGCGCACTTGGCCTGGATGATCGGGGCGATGGTGCGGGCATAGGAGATGGTCGCGAAGGTTCCGGCCCGGGCGCGTTCGGGGAAGGCGATGACCTGGCCGCGCGCGGCGTGCGGCGCGAGCGCGACTTTGCGGCCGGCGGTCAGGGCGTCCAGCGCCTGCCTGACGAAGGGCTCGCCGCCGGGGCCGGTGACCGGGCCGCGGTAGGCGACCGTCCAGGTTCGCGGGTCGATGACGATCACCTCGCCGGCGCGGGTGACCCCGAGTTCCTCGCCGACCAGCTGCTCGTAGTCGAACAGGATCGGCACATCGAGGCCGGCGGCCTTGGCGTCGGCGATGACGGCCTCGCGGCGCTCGCCGATGCGGCTGTCGACGGCCAGGACGTCGACGCCCTTGCCGGCGAAGTCGGCCTTCAGCGCCATCAGCGCCTTGGCGTCGGCGTGGATCGCCGCATCGCCGCTCGCATAGGTCACCAGCACCACGGCCTTGTCGTCGGCCATGCGGTAGAGCTGTCGCGCCAGCAGGTTCTGGTCGGCCAGCATGAAGTCATCGACCGTCGCCGGCGCGGCCAGCGGCGCGTCGGCGGCGGCGCGGGCCAGGCCATGGTGCGAACCGCCCAGGACGAGCGCGGCGTCGGCCACCGTGACAGCCACTGCCCCGAACCCCGCGATCCGGGCCTTGCGTGTCGTGGTCATCTCCTGGCCTCCCAGCCGGTCGATCGAAGCGCGAGCTTATCCTGGCTTGGATTGCACGCACATTTCTTAAGGTCGACACCTGCCGCAACTGCCGTTGCGCCACGCAAGGGCGTGTCACGAGATTTTTGCCCGGGCTGTCGCAGACCGATAGTCTGGCGCGTCCTGTGCCCGACGAGGAACCCCCGCCGATGCTTTACGCCCTGCTCTGCTACAATTCCGAAGAGGCGGTGTTCTCCTGGTCGAAGGACGAGGACGACGCGGTGATGGCCAGGCTGGGCGTTGTGCATGGCCGCCTCGCCGCCCAGGGCAAGCTCGGCCCGTCCCTGCGGCTGATGCCCACGACGGCGGCCACCACACTGCGCAAGAGCGACCCGCCGATGGTGATCGACGGCCCGTTCGCCGAGACCAAGGAACAGCTGCTGGGCTTCTATATCGTCGACTGCGACGACCTGGACGAGGCGTTGGGCGTCGCCCGCGACCTGGGCCGCGCGAACCCCGGGGGCGCCTATGAAATCCGGCCTTTGCGCCTGTTCCTGCCCGGCGGATTGTCAGCGGAGACCGCCGCCCAATGAGCGACCCAGCCTGGATCGACGCCGCCCTGACCTCGGCCCGCCCCCAGGCGATCGGCGCCCTGCTGCGCTATTTCCGCGACCTCGACACCGCCGAGGAGGCCTATCAGGAGGCCTGTCTGAGGGCGCTACGGACCTGGCCGACCAAGGGGCCGCCGCGCGACCCGGCCGCCTGGCTGATCCTGGTCGGCCGCAACGCCGCCCTGGACGGGGTGCGCAAGACCCGCCGCCAGACCGCCCTGCCCCCCGAGGACCAGATATCCGACATCGACGATGTCGAGACCCCGATGGCCGAGCGGCTGGACGGGGCGCACTACCGCGACGACATCCTGCGGCTG
>JANXXA010000070.1 GCA_025350885.1 Phenylobacterium sp. | reverse complement strand
GCCACAAAACCTTCCGAACGCGCCCCGTAGGCGGAGATGCGGGTCTGGAAGTAGTTGTAGAGCACCACCGAAGGAATGGCGGCGAAAAGGCCGAGTGCGGTGGCCAGCAGGGCTTCGGCGATACCGGGCGCCACGACCGCGAGGTTGGTGGTGTTGGTGTTCGCGATCCCGATGAACGAGTCCATGATCCCGTAGACGGTGCCGAACAGGCCGATGAACGGACCGTTGGAACCGACTGAAGCCAGGAACTGCATGCCACTGGACAGACGCCGCGTGAGCGAGGCCTGGACGGCGGACACCGCATGTTCGGCGCGGCTGAGGGTCGTCTCGCGGTGCTCGCCCGCGATATGCAGGCCAGCCTGGCGGGACAGTTCGATTTCCTGAGCGGCGGCGGCGGCCATGTCAGCCAGTGGATTGCCGTCGTACTCTTCCGCCATGGCGATACGGCCCATGTCGGGGATGCCCTTGGCGCCGCGGAAGGCTTCGAGGAAGCCGTCCGAGACCCGGTTGAGCGCGCGGAACTCAAGCAGCTTGGTGATCAGCAAGGTCCAGGAGAACACCGAGGCCAGCAGCAGGCCGAGCATCACGACCTTCACCACCGGCTTGGCGTCCAGGAACATCGTACCGATGCCCATCTTGCCCGCATGCTTCATCTGCGGGGGCAAGGTCGCATCGGCGGCGGGCGCGGCAGGAGCCGCGGCGGCCGGCGCGGGAGCCGCGGCGGCGTCAGCCGCGGGCGCGGCGGGAGCGGCGGTCTGAGCGAACGCCGGAACACTGGCCATGAGCGCGAGAGCGCCGACGAGTGCAATGAATGGGGTCTTCAGTTTGTTGTCGAACATCTGTCGCCAGTTCCTGGTTGGTCTAGCACGAGTGGCCAAAGGGTCGTCGCGCGAGAGCGTCTCCACCCTAGTTGAAATAATCCCGTCGCCGCGATCCGATTGCTCGGGCCAGGACGGCGGGCCGCTGTCGCTGCGCCGCGACCCGTTGCGCGTCCCGACTGGATGTCGGGTTGGCGTTTCGAAGGCGCGATGCGATCCCGAACCACCCGCGAAGGCGTCCGAGGTCTTACCGCTATCATAGACGTGCGGCTGCGGTCCTTTGGCAACCCCTTAATGAGGCGTCAAGGGGCTGAAGGCTTTCAGAAGCGGCGATTTGTCAGCGACTTCGGGACCCATATCGCACTGCACAATCAACCGCCAAGGGGACGGACGACCAAATCCCGTCACACCGCGAATTTCCTTGCCGCACTGCGGTAGAACCCGACCAGCAGATTTCCGGATGCCGTTGCTCGCCCAATGTAGGTCCGACGCCGAGCCGCGACCCTGAACGGCGTTGGTCACCGGTCAATCCAGCGCCGCTGCTGTGATTGCGCGACCGCCCGTTGGACCCGCCCGAGGCCATCCAACTCGACCAAAAAGGGAAGTGGTGCCTGGGGGCGGATTCGAACCACCGACACGCGGATTTTCAATCCGCTGCTCTACCAACTGAGCTACCCAGGCGAGGGCCGCAATGCGGGGAGCCGCGTCTATAGAAGAGGCTCTTTCGGAAGTCCAGCAAGGCCAGGCTCAGCCATCATTCTCGTCCGCTTCGTCCGACTCGCTGGCTCCCGGAACCACATAGCGGCCGCTCAGCCAGCGGTGCAGATCGACGTCGGCGCAGCGCGCGCAACAGAACGGCTGATGCTCCCTGGCCGCTGGCTTGCCGCAGATCGGGCAACCCGTCGCGCTCACGCCGCCCCCACGTCGAACTGCTCGCGCGGGCGGGCGGGGTCGGAGCGGACGATGAAGCGCGCGCCGATCCGTTGGCTCAGCAGCTCGGCGAGCGACGCGACGGCTGAGGCGATCACCGGCGCGCAGGTCGCCGCCAGCCTGGCCCCCGGCTGCGCGGCGCCCTCCGCCTGCAGCCGCCGGATCAGCCGCTGGGCCACCGTGCGGTCGCTGGGCGCGCCATCCGGCCGGCAAAGGCGCTCCAGCAGCGGCTGGCTGCGCCGCGGCAGCGATAGTTCCATCGTCCCGAACCGGCCAACGGGCCCGATGGAGACGCCTGGGTTGTCCGGCGCGAAGGCCGCCCGCGCCGCCGCGAGCAGCGCATTGCCGTCATGCCCGCGCCCGACCAGGTCGATCACCACGATGCCGCCCAGACCCTTCAGCCGCAGCAGGCGCGCGGCGACGCCCAGGGCGGCGAGGTTGGCCTGGCGGGTCATCCGCTTGGCGTCGGCGCCCTTGCGCTCGCCCAGGTCAACATCGATGGCCGTCAGCGCGCGCGTCGGCTCAATGGCCAGCGTCCCGCCTCCGGGCAGGGCGTGCAGAACCTCAAGCGCCTCGGCTTCCGCGGCGTCGGCCTCCTCGATGGCCCGGCGTCCCTCGACCATCCTGGCGTCCGGAGCCAGGATGTGGAGTTCGGCGGCGATATCCGGCGCCTGGGCGGTCAGCCGCGGCGCACCCTCAGCCGGACCGAAGGCTCGGGCCACCGCCAGCTTGCCCCTGCGGGGCTCGCCGCGAATCTCGATCTCCAGGGCCTGCCCGCGCACCGGACGCGCGTCTGGCCGGAAGGCCAGGACGGCTTCGACGCCGCCGCCCAGGTCGAGAAAGGCGGTTCCCAGCGCCGGCTCCAGGCTCGCCACGCGCGCCACCAGCCGGGCGCCGAGCGCCAGCCGCGGATCGTCGTCGTCGCGGCGGATCAGCAGCCGCTCGGGCCGCCCGTCCAGCGTGACGACCCCGCGCGTCTCGCCGACACCCCGATCAAGATAGATCCGCCGCTCGCTCATGGCTGGCGATAGCCCAGACCGGCCAGCAGGTTCACCGCCTCATAGAGCGGCAGGCCGACGACGC
>JANXXA010000017.1 GCA_025350885.1 Phenylobacterium sp. | reverse complement strand
GATCTGTTCCAGGGTCGCCGCGGCGTCGGCGGTCAGCGTATTGGTCATCGACTGGACGGTGATCGGCGCGTCGCCGCCGACCTCGACCGAGCCCACGCGGATCTTGCGCGACACGCGACGCCGGATCGCCCGCCACGGGCGGACGGAAGTGTGGTCCCGAGGAACCGTTTTGGGGTGGGCGTGGTCGGAAGCATTCATGGCGATGGGAAAATAGGCGGTTTCGCCGGCAACCCCAACCCCGCAGACGGTCGCGCCCTATTCGGCGAGATTGTTCAGCGAGGCCTGGGCCGCGGGCAGGACGCCGCGCGAGTGGCCGGCGACGAACACCTGGAAGCTGTCGGGCTCGGAAACGTCGGCGGTGAGGCCGGCCAGCTGCGGCGCGCGATAGGCCTCGCCGGCGGCGAACTGGCGGGCAAAGTATATCGAGCCGTCAGCGCCGCGAACGATCAGCGACGCCGACTTCAGGGCCTGCAGGGTGACGCTGGACGGCTGGCCGGCGGGGGTCCCGAAGACCACGCCCTTGGCGGCGAACACCGGGGGCAGGCTGGCAGGATCAAGAGCCGCCTGGCCGTCGGCCCTGACGCCCAGTCTGGCGGGGGCGGAGTGGTTGACGCCATCGGCCCCGGCGGCGGCCAGACCGGGGGTCTCGTAGGGAGCCGGCGTCGTCGATTCCACCGGCGCGGGCAGCGGCGCGCCGAGCGCCACGGGGCCGGACCGCTGGTCCCGCAACGCCCTAGCGGCGGCGGTGGCCGACGCGGTGGGCGAGGGCGGCGCGTTGGCGCTCATGGCGCGCTGGGCGACGTTCCAGATGATGATCGCGGCGACGATCACCACCACGCCGGCGACGATCGCCACCACCCGGGGATCGCTGTCCTGATCAACCCCCAGCGGCCCGCGCAGCGGCTCGTCCAGCATCGGCTCCTCAGCCTTGAAGCGCTCGACCGCGGCGGCGCCGTCCAGGCCCAGGGCCTGGGCGTAGGCGCGGATATAGCCGATGGTGAACGGGCGGGACGGCAGCTTCTCCAGCCGCATCGCCTCGATATCGGCCAGATAGGCGCGACGGATACGGGTGATCTCCGCCACCTGTTCGAGCGACAGAGCGCGGTGTTCGCGGACGGCTTTCAGCGCCTGGCCAATATCGCCGGCCGACTGCAGGGTCGGCGCATAGGTTTCGGCGCCGTCGAGCGTCCGGCTCGAGTCGGCATCCCACCGCAGGTCTGCAACCCCGCCAGTATCGAGCGGCATGGCTACTCTCACCTTCGATCCCTTGTCGTGACCGCGCCGTGACGATGACGCCCGATTCGACAAGTCATTGCGATGTCTGGATTCGAGCTGCGGGTAACATGCGCGACCATGATCTTCAATGTGCCGTTCAGTCGCGCCACCGACTCAGTGTCCCTAGACCGCAAGGTAGATTTTGCGCGCCAGGGTTTCGATTTCGTTGCGGACCGAGCCCGCCCCGCTCTTCAACAGGGCCGACACCCCGCGCCGGGCGGCTTCACGGTCGCAGGACAGCACCATCTGCTTGACCGGCCCGACGCCGGCGGGGGGCATCGACAGCCGCTGGAACCCCAGCGCGACCAGGGTGAACGCCTCCAGCGGCCGGCCGGCCATCTCGCCGCAGACACTGACCGGCGTGTTGGTCTCCGCGCACGACCGCTGGATCTGTTCCAGCGCCCGCAGCGCCGGCGGCGACAGGGGATCGTAGCGGTCGGCGACCCGCGGGTTCCCCCGGTCGGCGGCGAACATATACTGCATCAGGTCGTTGGTGCCGACACTGACAAAGTCGGTGAGCGGCAACAGCGCGTCCAGGTGCCAGATCAGTGACGGCGCCTCGATCATCGCGCCGACATCCAGGCGCGACGGCGCCTTACGGCCCCGGCGTTCGGCCCAGGCGATCTCGATATCCACCAGGGCGCGGGCGGCGCGGAACTCATCGACATTGGCCACCAGCGGAAACATGATCCGCAGTTCGCGGCCGTTCGCCGCGGCGATCAGCGCGCGCAGCTGCAGGCGTAACAGGGCGGGGCGGTCAAGGCCCATGCGGATCGCCCGCCAGCCCAGCGCCGGATTGTCCTCCCGCTCGGCCTCCATGTAGGGCAGCACCTTGTCGCCGCCGAGATCGAGCGTGCGGAAGGTCACCGGCAGGTCGCCGGCGGCGTCCATCACCCGGCCATAGAGCGCGGTCTGGGCGTTGAAACGCGGCATCTCCTCGGCGACCATGAACTGGAACTCGGTGCGGAACAGGCCGATGCCCTCCGCCCCCGTCTCACCCAGGATGTCGAGGTCGACGTCGAGGCCGGCGTTCATCAACAGCGTGATCTTGGCCCCGTCGCGGGTGAAGGCCGGGGTGTCGCGCAGCTTGGCGAACTCGGCGCGGCGCTGGCGGCGGACGTCGATGCGGGCCTGGATCGCCTTCACCACATCGGTGCGCGGACGCAGGTAGGCTTCGCCGGTTTCCGCGTCGACGATCACCATGTCGCCCTCGGAGACCCGGTCGCGCAAGCCCGAG